>JAGGRR010000240.1 GCA_021159465.1 Methanophagales archaeon | reverse complement strand
GTTCATAACATTTACTGATAAGCTGAAATAAATAGTTGGCTGCCTTTTTATCTAACGGTAAATAACCTATTTCATCCAATATAATACAGTCATAACTTAACAGCTTTTTAAATAACTTTTTTATCTCTCCTGTGGCCAAAGATGTGTAGAATTTATCTACTAATTCCTGCACAGGGATAAAATAAACCTTATAGCCCCTTTTTATGGCTTCTATCCCTAAAGCAATGCTTAAGTGGGTTTTACCTGTCCCAGGTGGCCCTAAAAAGATGATGTTTGTCTTTGTCTCTATCCATCTGCCTTCAGCTAAGTTGATGAGTTTCTGTTTTTTAACTGATGTCTGAAAGTTAAAGTCAAATGCCTCCAAACTCTTTTGCTGCGGAAAACCTGCCGCCTTTAATCTTTTTTGTATCCTTTTTTGTTTCCTCTCTTTAAGCTCTTTTTGCATAAGTCCAAAGAGCACTTCTAGGTGAGATAGGTTTTTGGCCTCAGCCAGTTTTAGATAGTCATCTAAGTTCTCTCTTATGTAAGAGAGTTTTAGAGCAGTTAGTGCTTTTATCAGACAATTATAGGTTTCTATATCTATCATTTTTAGCTCTCCTCCCTTTGGTTTATTAAAAGCTGTCCATAATAACTACATGGTCTTTTTTCTATTTCATAATGAATAGGAATATTTGCAATTTCTGCCTGCTTTTGCATTATTTCAGGCAATGTTTCAGGAGAAGATTGGAGTATATGGGCAATCTTTTCTACCTGACCATAACTTAAGCATTTAAACATGATTGCCCTTTTTATGGCATTTTCTAAGACCTCTCTTGGGTATCTTTTCTTTAACCCAATGATACCTTTGAGTTGTTCACGATAGTGCCTTTTAAATCTTGCTTTAAGGAATAAAAACACTTCATTAAAAGGATAGATATCTAATACTTGTTGCTCTAGTTGCTCTGTGGAAATACTATATGGCCTCTGATAGTGAGAGGGTTCTATTATTCTTTGACCCCTTTCCATACACCTGAAATGGCTATAAATGTGTTCTTCATTTAAGCTGTAAATGTGGATTTTTTCTTCATCAAACCTAATTTTAACTTCTTTCCCTTGATAGCTATAAGGCACACTGTAGTCATTCCCTAATACCTTAATCAAACCATCTTTGGTTACCTTCCTTTTTTGATAACAGGGTCTTGGTTCATAAGGATAGATAGGAAATGGCTTAAGATAGAATTTTTCTTTTTCCCATAATTTAAGAGGACTTTCGTGTGTAGTAGCATGCTTCTTTTTATCTCCCCTCTCCTTAAGCCATTTTTCCCACTGAAACTCAAGGTCAGAGAAGTCTTTAAAACTGCGTCCCAATAAAAAGCCATGTTTGATGTATCTAATTACGGCCTCTATTTTACCCTTACTCTCCGGATCATATTTATGGCAGATATAAGGTTCAAATCCCAGTTGATGTGCAAACCGATAGAATTCTTCATTAAATTCTATCTCTCCATACTTCTCTTCTATTACTGCCAACTTTGTCTGGTCATAAACAATCTGATTGCAAATACCACCAAGGGCCTTAAATGCCCGCTGGTGAAAGTGTATGAATTGCGTTGTATCTATTGGGTCTTTAAACCATTCAACATATTTCTTGCGACTGTAACTGAGTACCATGGCCATGAAATAGATGTTGGTCAGCCTGCCTCCTATTTCTACCCTTCTCTTCTCCCCTATATCCACCATTGCCTGGTGACCAGGGGGCGTTTCAAATGGTTTGTAAATACGCCTCTTACCTTTGTCTTTCCTAAACCTGGATACATATCTCCTTAATGTTCGTGCAGAGCCCTTATAGCCCAGCTCCTTGAGTTCATAAAATAGAGATTCACAATTGATTTTCCCTTCTGCCTCATATTCTTTTATCCTTTTGTTGATGTAATTCTTGAATTTATCTACCTTCTTAGAGCGCTTTTTATTTTGGCTCATTTTTTTAGCAATATCTTCATGAGTCATATCCCTGTATTTACGCACTGTTTTGCGGTCTATCCCTAATTCCCTGCTTATCTCTGAAATGGACTTGCCTACTTCAAGTTGCTTTTTGATTTTGTTTATCATTCCCCACTCCTTCATCCCTAAATACCCTCCTTTTTGAAAAGTAATTAAAAGGTAGGGCATTCTAATTTAAAATCTACTGAATTTCCAAAACTTTTCTTACCTTTAGGTGGGGAATTCTAATGACCAAAAGGTGGGGAATTTTATTGGCCAGTGACATTTTAATAATGCCTATATTTATGGACTAAGACGAGTTGGGTGTTGTATATGTCCATTTGCTAGTGAGTGGTCAGAAATGATAATAAATCAGGTTTTTCCTGAAAAAGCTAAGGTGTTTATTAGGATGTTGTTCAAATACACTCAATATAGAAATATCAAAAAACAAAAAGATTATATTGCAAAAGGGCAATGGAAAAAGCGAGCAGGCGGAATAGGACTGGATGACAAAATTTTGAGATTGAAAAGCGAAGAATGTTTTAAAGAAAAATGGGTATATTTTTACACATTGAGCAAGGAAATAAATGGGTTTTTCTTTGAATTATTTAAGCCTTTTGGAGAAGTCAGACTAATTGGTAAAAATGGAGATATGCAAACTTATCTGATAATTTCACCAAGCTTAACCCCTTTATTTTTGA
>JAGGRR010000239.1 GCA_021159465.1 Methanophagales archaeon | reverse complement strand
GTAAAATCTTATAGTGAAGAAAGTTTTGAAGAAAGTTTAATTGTGCAACACAGCACAAGAGACTTTAAAGGAAACAAAAGAATATCTGGATAATATTATTACGAGTTCTGCGGATGCGATTGTTGTCGTGGATATGGAAGGGTATAGTGCGTTCCTGGAACAAAGCAGCAGAAGACTACATGGGTTACACAGCAGAGGAGGTAATAGGAACCAGCAACAAAAAATTCTTTGCTGAGCCTGAGGAAGCGGAGAGAATAATGGAAATTGTGCAGAGAGATGGCAAACTCAAGAATTATAGAACAACCGTGTTAAATAAGGATAAAAAGCCTGTACATATCAGCATGTCAGCGGCATTGTTAAAGGACAGAAATGGAATACCGATAGGCACTGTTCGTGTGAGCAGAGATATAACAAAAGAAGTGGAGCTGGAAGAGAAAATAAAGGAGGAGCGTGACAACCTGAATTTGATACTTGAGAGCATGGATGATGGTGTGTACATTGTATCAAAAGACTATAAAGTAGAGTTTATGAACAAGGTTTTGATTGATGCATTTGGGGACCATATTGGTGATATCTGCTATAAGGCGTTTCATAATAGAGACGAGCCCTGTCCAATGTGCAAAAATCCGGAGGTAATGAAAGGAAAGACAGTGAGGTGGGAGTGGCACTCTCGCAGAACTAACAGGACTTATGACCTCTTTGAGACTCCTCTGAAGAATATTGATGGCACTATATCAAAATTAACGATATTCAGGGATATAAGTGATCGAAAGCGAATGGAGGATGAGTTAAGGGATGCTAAAGAGCAATACCGTGTGATTTTCGAGCACACACTCACTGCCTTTTGTGTCATTGAACATGGCAAATTCGTATCTTTGGCAAACAAAGAATTCGAAATCCTGAGCGGATATTCAAGGGAAGAAATAAAGGGTAAGAAGTGGATTGATTTCATTGCTGATGAAGACCGGGATAGGGTTCAGAATTATTGCGAGAAAAGGAGAAAAGGTGAAGCACCGGCATGCAGTGAATTCAAGTTTGTCAGCCGTAATGGGAATATAAAACATGTGAATGCCTGGATAGAGCCGATTCCGGGAGCAGATGGGTGTATCGCATCATTGCTTGACATGACAGAGTTGAAGAAGAAGGAGGAAGAACTGCGTGAGACCTGTAAAAGACTTGCGGAGCTGGACAAGATGAAGAGCGATTTCCTTAACGTGGCTTATCATGAGCTGCGGTCACCCCTTGCGCCCATTGTGGGGTATGCAAGTATGCTGGAGCGCTGTGAGCTCCCGGATAAAGGGAAGAGGTATCTATATAATATAGAGCAATCGGCACGGCAACTTGAGAAGCTAATCAATCGGATGTTAGAACTCGCACGCATTGACGGTAAGAAGATAGAGCTGAGTTTGGGATGGGTGCATCTTCCTGAACTTGTATCGGAAGTGGTTAAGAGCCTTGAACCCGAGGCAAAAGAGAAGAGACAAAAAGTCTCTATGTCCATCCCGGATATAGAAATCCAAGCTGATAAGCAGAAATCAATCGCTATCTTCAGTAACCTGGTCTCCAATGTGATCAAATATACCCCTGAGGGAGGGAAGATAAATATTAATGTGGGGGACAGGGGAGAGGATATACGTGCATGTGTTGCAGATACAGGAATTGGCATTCCAGAGGAGCACCTGCCAAAGATCTTTGAGTGATTTTATATGGTTGATACTTCGTTGACACGTAAATCAGGAAGTCTTGGGCTGGGTTTATCTATAGTTAAGGAATATGTGAAATTACATGGCGGGATAGTATGGGCAAGAAGTGAAGTAGGAAAGGGATCAGAGTTCTTCTTTATAATACCAAAAAGACAAAAGACAATAAAAGAGGGTGCGTAATATGGGTGAGAAGAAAAAGCGGGTATTGATTGTGGAAAATGCGGCATACATGCGCGAGATGCTGCAGGAGATGCTGCACCAGGAAGAGAGGAGCTATGAAGTGGTGTTTTTCGCAGTTAATGGAAAGGAAGCGGTGGAGAAATACAAAGAATTGAAGCCCGATATCGTCACCATGGACCTGGTCATGGAGGAGATGGATGGGATTCAAGCGATAAGGGGAATAAAGAAATATGACCCAAACGCTTTGATCATCGCAATCACTGCGTTGGGTATGTCTGAGTATAAGGATGCAGCGCTGGCTGCAGGAGCAGATGAATACCTGTGGAAACTTTTCACAATAAAGAATCTATTTGAAGCGCTTGAAAGGCTGTTGAGGAAGCGAGGAAACGAGGGTAATGAGTGAGAGTGAGAGTGAGAATGATGAGGTGCTATTTGAGGAGGTCCTGCGGTCTCTTAGAAGAAGCCGTGTGAGAACTGAAATCGTGATGTACCTCTATAAGATATATCCCAAGGCTTCATATCCCGCAGAGATATCGCGTAACACCGGGATAGACCCTACAAATGTACTCGGTGGGTTGCGAGGCATGGGCAACAGGTTCGATGCGGAAAGTTCTCTACTCACACAGAGGATTGTAGAGAAGGTAGAGCATAAAAAAGCGACATACTATCGGCTTTCCAAACTCGGGAAAGCGTTGATAGAGAGCATGCAAAAGTTCTAAGAAGTTCTAAGAAGAGAATCATAAATTCATATTAAGGCAGGGAATTGATGGAGAATATTTAACGGTGTATATGATGCTGATGCTATACTGGAGTTATAGTTCTATAAGTTAGTTCCTACGGGCGATCATGAATGACCGATCTTGTAATAGCCATCTATGTTATAGATAACCTTTTTAAGATAAAAAATATAAAAATAGAACATGTCAGAAGTTAATATGGAAAGGGCAATTGAAATTGTAAGGAGTTATTTCAGTAAAATAACAGGTGAGGAGGACTTTATCAGTTCGACAGGTGTTGCACATATAAATTGGATTGGGTTTGATATAATCGAGGC
>JAGGRR010000238.1 GCA_021159465.1 Methanophagales archaeon | reverse complement strand
GTTCTGAGCTCATCCACCCATGAGATTGATAAAGGTGCAATCGCTGCACTAACTGCAAGCCAGTGTATGAAGACTTTATAATTGTCGAAGTACCATGGTTGATATTTCACAAGATTAGTAATAAAGAAGAGTGCAAGGAAAGGCAGAAAAAATAGCTTTGCTTCTTTTCTCGCTTTAACAAAGCCAAGACAAAGCAGGATGATGAGTGCACCGGCATTCTTAGCCCAGAAACTTAGAAGCAGGATGGTCGTCTCCGCAGCGGAGTAGATAACCCCGGGTATAGAAGACCAGTTCAGAGCGGTTATTATATTCTTGTTCTCATCTGTCCACCCGGGATAGAAATTGAAGAAGTTCTCTGTCACTCCTGCTCTTATACTCAGTATCTGTGGCAATGCGAGCGCAATAAGAGGTACGAAAATAATGATGAGTTTTTTCGGCGCCTCCCTGTTATACCCTCTGAGGAGCAAAGGAGCTAAAAATAGTGCTACAAAAGCGGTTGCCATAAATGAATGCGCATGGATATAGGGCATCATGCCTGTCAGCATCCCGGCAATAAAAAGCTCGCTCCTTCCTCCCGCTCCGAAGAGCGACTCGAATAGCAGGTTATAGACTGCAAAAGAGATCGCCAGTCCGAACATCGCTGTCCGCTGTGGCATGAGTACAGCATACATGGGGTTCAGGAAGTGGAGTCCTACCGACTGGAGACCCGGTGGGAAGCCAGCGAAGATGAAGATGACACTCCCAATCATGCCAGCCATCTTCAGACCTGTCAGCCGATATGCGAGGTAATAGAACAGCCCGAATAGAGAAGCCTGAAATAGAATGTTTGGAATAATAATAGAGTGCCTCAGGTCCAACCCCCCTTTCATCAGTACCGCGGAATAGAAATCCATGAGGAATGGATAATGCATCTCGGTATGCAAAAACTGCGGATATGACGGTGGGAACTGGAAATGGGGTTTATAGACAAAAGAAGTGATAACAGAGGTATGAAACGGGTAATCAGCCCAGACGGTATGAAAAGCATATAGGTTGCCCGCATTATCCGGACGCAAAACTCCGTAGAGATTCATGAATGCAAGATAAAGGATGATGCCCACGAAGAAGATGAGTGTGTATTTATCATCAAAGGTGAAGGTTATATTTGTATTTCGTAGATAAGCAGTGATAATAGCGCCGATGATAATAATGATGCTGATACAGATACCGATGCTGATGATGATGCCGATGGTAGATAGAGCACCTGAGAAGGAGGTGACGAGGAATGTTATCCAGACGGATATAGCATTCCCAATTACGAATGATAAGAAAGCGCGTTCAAGCATGGAGAGCCTGATGCTCAGGATAGAGGAGATGATAAGCCCAAGGAGGAAGCTGACAGTGAGGTATAATATCCAGAGTAAGGGGACCATGCTTTTCTCACTTTTTCTTTAATATTCTATTCTAAAAGAAGTAGCCCGAAGAAGGTTATCCATCTATAAGTATAAGGTGATTTCAGTACTTCTACCTCATAGCCCGCATTCCTGACCGTGGTGAAGACGTCTATACCACAAGCCTCCATCCCTGGTCTCATTTTATGCTGATGCACACAGAACCTCTTCACTGCGTGGTCCATGAGGTCTACCTGCTCTTGCTCTGGTATGCACTCAGGGCAATATGCGCAGCAAAGCCCAACCATTGCAAATGCTTTGTAATAGCCTGATAGGAAAGCATACCGCTCCAGTTCATACATCTTATCGTAGAATTCTTTTATAGCATCCCAGAGGAAATGGTGTATATGGGATGGTAGCACTCCCTTGTTCGGTTTAGCGTCAAATCTTGCAACTATTGCGCGCTCATAACACATTATCAGTCTCCGTGTCTCTTCTGGTGAGGGTACATAGGGTGGACAGTTCAGGTGCTTACCGAACGCTTTACAACCATACCTGCATTTCCAGCGGGACCACTCTCCTATCTTCACCTTATCAACAGAGATGAGCTTAAAATCCGGGTGGATGCGTTTCAAATTCCGCAACAGGGTTTCTATATCCATCTCTATATCGTATTTTTTCATCACATTCTTTGCTCTTTCATCTCTGTCAGGAACTCTGCAAGCTTATTTATGCCTTCCAACTCGAAATCCAGAGGCTTTCCAACCAGACAATTTCTGGCTATCCTCTCATCCACTGGTATAGCCGCTACAACCTTATCACGAGCTATGGAATCGAGAATAAATCTCTCGGTTTCTTCATCTGTCCTGTTCAGAATGTAATATAGCGGCTTACTTGCTCTATCTGTTATCTTATTCACCTTATCTGCAAGCCTGATTGATTCCTGGGAAGGATCAATGACCATCAGGATGAGGTCGCAACCGAGTTCTACACCCCGCCCAAAGTGCTCAATCCCTGCATCGGTATCCACAAGCGCGAATTCATCCCGGGCGGGCTGAAGCATCTGCAGAAAATCCCCACTCAAGGCGTTAAAAGGGCATGCACAACCCTCTCCGAAATCCCTTATCTTACCTATCGCGAGCAGACTGATCCTACCTTTTTTGCTCAGGTAATCTCTTGGTATATCATCTGTTCCTATTCGCTCACTAAATACACTGGCTTTACCCTCTCGCTTCCTCTTCGACTCCGATAGCTTCTTAAAAATCATTTTCTTACCGCCAAAGTGCATAGCGAAATCCTTCGGGAGTTCCATTCCCAACTGGATATGCAGTCCGAAGTTCGATTCGTCATTATCCACTACAATAACCCGATACCCTCTCCTATCAAGTTCGGCTGCAAGCAGAGCAGTTATAGAACTCTTACCACTACCACCTTTACCACATATCAGTATCTTCATTCTTTTTGTTCCTGGTTATTACTTATAAGTTCAAAAGCCTTAAGAAGGTATTCATTCACTTCTCCCGTATGCTTAACCGCTTCCATTATCGCTTCGTATACCCCTCTCTCTCCAAACCCCTTGGCTTTTTCCGCCCAGCGCTTAAAATCGCGTGCATGCTCCCTGTTATGCTCAATCCAGTATACCAGTAGCATAGCCAGCTTCTTCTTATTCTCCTCCCCCTCTTCCTCTTCTATTTCCTCCGTCATTGCTATACCACATAATCTTCAATTTTAAGAACTAATTCGACTATATCTTGAAGATAGCGCTTTGGATTACCTGATAACCTCATTACTACGTTTGCGATTTCACCATCACCACCATCCTCATCACCATCTCTATCAGGGAGGGGATTCAGTACAATCTTGGGTAAATCAGAGCTTTTGAAACCCTCAACAAGCACGAAATCCATGCCAGAATCCGCCATATCTTTTAGCTGTTCCTTCAAGTTCTGGTTCAGGCTCTTATTCTTACTCTTACTTATCTTTAATGTCGCATGCTCTGAAGACCCTATAACCACCTCAGCACCGGCATTGAATAGCCGTGTTGTATCTTTTGATTCATCCAGATCCAGCTCTTGCGCATGTTTTATACAACCTACGCTGCCATAATCTCTTAGCCTCATTATCAAATCTTCGATGAGGGTCGTCTTACCTGACTTCTTCTTCCCTATTATTGAGATCACCTTCATAGCTTCTTGCGTCTCCTTATCAATAGATACGCGATGGCGAGAAATAGTCC
Source organism: Methanophagales archaeon (assembly GCA_021159465.1). NCBI lineage: Archaea > Methanobacteriati > Methanobacteriota > Methanomicrobia > Candidatus Methanophagales > Candidatus Methanophagales archaeon. The sequence continues at coordinate 1,622 of JAGGRR010000238.1, read as the reverse complement.
TATGGTGGTGAAACAGAAGCTATGAGATGAGAAAGATAATACAGGCGAGGGAGAGGCAGTACCGGGTGACACCGTTGGTGTTAATAGTGGTGTGGGAGTGGGCGTGGGTGTTATAGTAGTCATAGCAGGTGCTACAGTTGGTGTTATTTCTTGTTGTACTGTTACTGACGGTGTAACAGTGGGTGTGGGTGTTGGCACTGGCGTAGGCGTTGGCGTTGGCGTGGATGCAGGCGTGGGTGCAGGTGTAGGTGCTGGCGTTGGCGTAACTACCGGTGTTAGCTCTGATACAATCCTGAGATTCGCACTTTTTTCGCCTGCTGTAATTCGGAATTCTCCAACTGGCACTCCACTGGTACTTAGCTTCTCCTGAAAAGCGCCATTGGTATCAGCAATAACTTTCAAAGCCATTTTAAAATCCAGATTCACCGATGTCGTATCATCAGCGGCATCACCCGAGATCTTAATATCCTGCTCGCCTTTAAGGTCTATTGGAACCGGAACGCCCGGAACCTTCCTTGGCAGCGATAAAGAGAGTGTGGCAACCCCATTCTTTATCACAGATGGTGATTTCATCAGTGTTACCGGTACCCCCAGCATCTTTCTGATAACGCTCACATTATTTTCGTCGCAGATAACCTCTATCCCTGATATCACAACCTTCATATTCTTTATCCTCTCAGCGCGAATTGAAACCTTCTTCTCACCCTCCGGGAAGTTGATGCCCTTGAACTCATGGTTATATCCCCCGTCACTCGATACAGGCAATGAGACCGTAAATGATGAACCTATCCACACAACTTCATTTGGCGTTGCTAACCCCGATATTGCAACCTCATTGCCCTGTAGCACTTCCTCTGGCACATTCAACTCCCTTACCTCTCCATTTGCTACCGTGAAAAAACAGGATAGTATCAATAGTACTGATAGCAACTTTATTATTATGTTCTTGTTGATCTCTATCATCACTACAAAATAATATCAAGAATCCAATCTTTATATAGTTTTATATAGTTTATTACTCATCACTCATCCATCATTCATCTATTTGATGAATTGATGATTTCAAACCTCTATCAGCTCGCAGATATCTCAGGAAGTCATCCAGGATGCTCTCTGATAACGCGACATAGACCGCTTTTTTGTCTATCACTCCACTGTAATCAGGTAATCGCTGAGAAGTTATAGCGGATTCTTCTTCTGACCAATATTCCTTTATCTCCTTCTTACTATACTTCCTCGTTAACCTCTTTAACTCCTCATATATCTCCATCCCCAGCGGGCATAGCAGCAATGTCGGCACCGGTCTGATAACAACGAACGGGAAGATTCTGCAAGAGGTGGGCTTATCTTTATAAATTGAGCATTCGTTACCATTTAGATAAGGACACGGTGTCTTCAGGTAGTTATCCACCTCGTTCTCGTTCATCTTATCGAATAGCGAGTCTCCATCGATTCTCACCAGCCGTTCTATATCATCGTCGTTTAGATGAACAGGCATCTCACGGCAGCACCTACAACAGCGCTTACATTCGAAATACTCCAGTATCGCCTGCGCTTGCACCTCGAATCTCTGCCTGACCCTTTCTATCATCCCGAGATTCTGTGCTACAGTGAACCAGAAG
>JAGGRR010000237.1 GCA_021159465.1 Methanophagales archaeon | reverse complement strand
AAAAGAAAGAGTGTAAATATGCAAGAAATCAATTTAGAATTCAGGATTATGAATCATACTACGGAGGGGGCTAATAGATAATAGATAGTGATCCTAACGATATTGATTTAGCAGTAGAAGGAAAAGGAATAGAGCCACCTGAAATTTTCTTTACACGAGACTTTGAGATTTTTTCACCCATCTGCTTTTCATTACAGGCACTCCTATTTCAAGCTCCATAGTAAACCCAACCGTGTTAACTAATGCCAGTGCATCCGTCTGAAAACTGTAGGGCATATTATACTCGTTATCAGCGCGAGTAATATGATTGCCGATTCCATCGCCTTGTCTATCAGGTGCAGTTGCAACCCAATAGCAGCCATCGCTATTATCAAACTCAGCCGTGAGGATAGCAAAATGCCCGCTGCTATGCTCTCCCGCAATGAATACCATATAATGAGCAGGAAAGATGGCACTATCTTCACCGTTAATGCAACAATAAGGAGCATTGGGAGGAGATAAATCCCGCCCTTCGTCAATGCCCCTATATCAAACTGCATACCCACATTTATAAAGAATATCGGAATGAGGAATCCATAACCGATGCCATAGAGTTTCTGCTCCAGTATCGTACCTCCGCGAAAGAGGAGGGAGAGCATAACGCCAGCTAAAAAAGCTCCCAGTACCGCTTCCACATTCGCTATCTCCGATAATGCAACGAAAACAAGTAACAGAGCAAAGGAAGCCCTCACTCCTATCTCTGATGGCTGATCTGACTTGAACCACGCTGATAGCCGCTCTGGATAATGCCATATCGCGAGTTTACCAAGTTGATACACCGCGAAGAAGATGATGAACACAAGAGCAATCAAGAACATCTCCATTGTTAACCCTTTCTTTAGATACAATGTGTATGCCGTGATGAGCAATACCGTTGCGAAATCCGCAATGAATGCCGATATCAATATCGTCTGACCGTAATCGGTCTTTAGCATCCCCAGCTCCTTTATTGTCGGTACCGTCAAGCCAACTGCGGAACTCGAGAGTAGCAGTGCGGCAAATATCCTATAATGGTACTGGGTGCCAAAATAGCCCAGTCTTGACATCAGGTATGCCGAAATGGCAATTGTAGTGAGGAATACAAAGAATCCAATGATGAAAGACTTCGGACCCTGCGTCTCAGCAATCGAGAAATCTATCTCCATACCCACGAGAAACATCAGGAATATAAGCCCAAAGCTCGCTAAAAACTCCATTATTATCAGCCCCTCACCTTCAACTGATAAGCCAAGAGAACCCAGGAGAATACCGCAGATTATCTCCCCAACCACCGCTGGGACACCTATTTTACCCGATAGAATGGGTATTACGAATGCAAAGCCAGCTATCGCCAGCAGGAGAATATATGGACTTATAATCATCGTCTCATACAACGGTTAATACCGAGCAGGGTGCACAGTTTATTATCCTCTTTATCAGGTCAGCCCTGATAACACCGGTACCCTTCCATGGTATAACCGCGAGCTGGTATTTACCACTCTTCACCTCCCTCACCACCTCTATCATTGGATTCCCCTCCACCCAATTTTCTATTATTTCTACATTAACTTTCTCTCCCCTCCTCTTTATCCACTCCACCACCTCTGGTATATTCTCAAGGACGAGTAGATGCAGGCTGGCATCACAGAGATGGGCTAATAGAAGAGAGTACCTGCCAACCGACTCTGATACCGCAGAAGAATCTAAAATAGCGAGTATTTGCTCATAGTATCTGAATGTCCTCGCTACCAGCACTGGTCGGGAAGCACATTTTATCAGTTTCAGCACTATACTCCGCCCGAATAATCTGTCCATAAATCCAAGTTCTTCCTGGTCTATTATTATACAATCGGGATAATACAAATGCTCCTTCACTCGCTCTATTATTATGCAACCACGATAGTGGAGATGTCGCTTTATTATATCCTTCAGCCGCTCATCCTCCTTCAAAATCCTTAGACTGACACCCATCTCCCTCGCTGGCAACTCCATTGTCTCTCGTTCTATATCAGGAGAAGAGATAACGGTTATCTCCGCCCTTGCAACTGAGGCAACGAGCAAAGCTTCTTTGAAAGCCCTCTTCACTGTGTTATCATCCAGAATCGGGACGAGGATCTTCTTGAATGGCACATCTATATCATCTTTCCGTGGGTGCATCAGATCCACAATGAGATTTGCCATCATCTTCGTTGGGAACATGACATAATCAACACCCAGATCCTGAAAACGCGCTCTGTCCTCCGGGTCCTCTACGCGGACTATTATACGCGGAACCCCATATCGCTTCGCAATTGCTGCTGCACGGTAGTTCACATCATCATCGCCCGTGACGGAGATAAAAGTACTGGCATCCTTCAAACCCACACGCTTTAATAACTCTTCATCACAACCGTCCCCTATAACCACCTCCACACCCTCCAATCCCTCCAGTTTCTCTCTCTTCTCCGGATTCTTCTCTATTATCACCGAGTCCGGTAACCTAGCAGCAAGCTCTTTCCCCGTTCTACCACCACCTATAATAATGGTCTTCATCCCCCTGAGTCCTTTTGAAATAATCTAACGCTAATTCAAATTTTAAAATATTATATCAAAAGATTATTTGAAAGCAAATGGAGAAGAGAGTGGGTTTTTTGTTTGATATAGATTACTTAACGCAAGATGGGAAACCCGTGATAAGATTATGGTGTAAGGGTAAAGGAGAAAAAGGCGATAATTTCGTTGCTCTGGATAGTAGTTTCGAGCCTTATTTCTATGCGCTCGCTCATGATTCAACTTTGACTTTGTATAGGGATGATATAGAAGACAAGAAGGAGCTTATAGAGTCTATTCGCGTATTCACGAATGCAGGTGAGGAGCCGATAGGGGTCAAGCGTGTGGAATTGTGTCAGCGGAAGCTGCTCGGTGTGAGTCATACCGTTCTGAAAGTCTTCACTTCGCATCCCAGACATGTTCCGATATTGCGTGAGGAGGTGCGGAAGCTTGGTCTTATGGTGCTGGAAGCGGATATTCTGTTTACAATTCGATATCTTATAGACCACCAATTGAGACCTTTCGATATGCTGAGTGTGGAAGGAGAAAGGATAGACCTGGGGTATTCTGAAGGTATAATCGCCACAGAAGTGAAGAGCATAGGAGGCGGGTGTGGATTGTCTGCGTTTAAGCTCCTTGCTTTCGATTGTGAGATGGCTGCTTCTGCGGGTGGTATGCCTTCGCCCAAGAAGGATCCCATCATTATTATATCCACGGCATACACGAGCCCTGACTCTGACCCTGGTCCTGACCTCAGCTCCGGCTCCAATGCGTTCAAATCCAGACTCTTCGTGATGAGTGATGAGGAATACAGTAGAGGGGATGATAAACGGGTAATATCCGATTTTCTACAGTTCATAACCGAGTTCCAGCCAGATATAGTTGTTGGCTACAACTCAGACAGCTTTGACTGGCAGTACATAAGGGAGAGAGCGCGGCTGCATAGAATCCCCCTCCGCCTGGGCGTAGACAACTCTACTTTACATTTTGAGAGAGGGGGCGCGCTACCCGGCGTGAACATCACCGGTAGATTGAACGTTGATCTCTTTAAACTTGTAAAACGCGACCTCGGCATTGTGAAGGTGAAGACACTGGAGAATGTAGCCGAATATCTCGGCGTTATGCGTAAAGAGAAGCGCGTGAATTTATCACCGCGTGAGATCACCCACTGCTGGTTCACTCCCTCGGAACGCCACCTGTTATACGAGTATGCGAAGGCAGATGCGGTGAGCACACTGGGTATAGCAAAGAAGATGCTACCGCTCCAGATTGAACTTGCCAGAATGGTTGGCTATCCCCTGGACGAGCTGGCGAAGATGGGTAGAGGGCGCCAGGTGGAGGCTTTTCTCACTGCTGAAGCGTTCAAGAGGGGGGAACTTGTACCTCCGAAGCGTGGCAGTGAGAAGACTTACGAGGGGGGGTTCGTTCTCCCTCCAGAGAAGGGCTTGCATGAGAATGTCATTGCTCTCGATTTCTCTGCTATGTACCCTTCCATCATGATCTCCTTCAATATCTCGCCCGATACCTTTGTGGAATCGGGAGCGGTCAAGGACGTCTTTATCGCACCCGAGGTTGGTCATGCATTCAGAAAAGAGCCTGATGGTTTCTTCAAGCGCATTATGAGCGATCTGATTGCCCGACGAAGGCGGCTAAAAGCTGAAATGAAGCGATATAACAAGGAATCTCCGGAATACCGGTTGCTTGATATACAGCAGCAGAGTATCAAGATCCTTACTAATAGCTTCTATGGATATACCGGCTGGAGTGCTGCCAAATTTTATAAACGCGAATGTGCAGAGGCGACCGCTGCGTGGGGACGGTATTTCATCAAGCGCACTGTGAATCTTGCAGAAGAGCTCGGCTTGAAGGTCATTTATGGAGATACTGATAGTATATTTGTGAAATTACCAGGTAGTGACAGGGATACTTTGCTGGCGAAGGCGAAGGAAGTCTCAGAACTCATATCCCGGGAATTCCCGCTTGAGCTCGAGATTCAGAACTTCTTCAAAGCCATTTTCTTCACTGGTAAGAAGAAGAGATATGCCGCACTTACGGATCGGGACGAGATCGTAGTTCGCGGATTGGAAGTGCGCCGGGGCGACTGGTGTGACCTGGCTAAGGAAGTCCAGACCAGAGTGATAGAACAGATATTGAGGGAAAAAGACCCTGAAGCCGCCGTGAAATATGTTAAAGCTGTGCTAAAGGAGTTAAAAGAGGGTAAAATACCGCTCCATAAACTTGTAATCTATAAGACTCTCACAAGGAAGATAAATGGTTATGAGACGAAACAGGCGCATGTAATCGCGGCAGAGCGAGCTCTGGCTTCTGCTTCCTCTATCGACTACGATATCGGCTCGAAGATACCATACATAATAATAAAAGGGGGAGGAAAGACGAGCGATCGCGCATTCCCGGTGGATATAATAGAGGAGAGCCATGGAACTGAGATATGCGCGGATGGTAGGAGATATCAGGTCGATATCGCTTATTATACTCAGCATCAGATAATACCTGTTGCACACAGGTTGTTGCAAGTTTTTGGTTATGATACCTCATCTTTTGAAGATGCGGGACAAAAGACATTGGGACATTGGTTTTGATAACATTGCAGAGGTTGGCTAACCGAAAAGCTTATATATACCCTTCCATTACGTAATCATGGTGATGAAAATGGCTGAACTGCCTATTGCACCTATAACCAGATTAGTGAGGAAAGCAGGAGCAGAGAGAGTAAGTGAAGAGGCGAGTGTAGCGCTGGTAGAGATATTAGAAGAAGAAGCGGAGAAGATAGCTAAGAAAGCAGTAAGTCTCGCCAAGCATGCGGGGCGAAAGACAGTGAAGAGAGAGGACATTATAGAGGCTGTGGAATAAATAGATAGAAATTGAGAATAAGGGGGTAAAAAGATAAAAAGATATAGCCCCTTTTTATTTTTTCTTGTGACACTGGCACCATTTCATCTATCTTAGATTTTTATTTCACCGCTACTATAATTAGTTTAACGAAATGTTTGAGCGGTTGAAGAACAAGCTCAGGCGCTTCTCCAAAGTCGTTGAGGAGAAAATAATAGAGAAAGGGAAGGCGACGCTGAGCGGTGAGACGATATTGGACGAGAAAGACCTGAGTAAGTCCCTGGAAGAGCTGGAGATAGCTCTCCTGGAGAGCGATACCGCATTAGCAGTGGTGGAAGAACTGAGTTCTACCGTGAAGGCGAATTTATTGGGGAAGAAGGTAAAGAGGGGCATGGATACCACAGAAATAGTGAAAAATGCATTGAAAGATGCATTATTAAAGATTCTATCCTGTGATAATCTTGATTTTGATGAATTTGTTGAGTCAGGGGACAAACCTCTTAATATCACCTTTGTTGGTATAAACGGCACAGGTAAGACGACAACCATAGCGAAGGTTGCGAAGAGATTACTCTCTGCCGGGCATTCGGTAGTTATTGCATCCGCGGATACTTATCGGGCTGGTGCAACCGAGCAGATAGAGGAACATGCAACCAGGTTAGGGGTGAAGGTGATAAAGCATCAGTATGGTGCAGACCCTGCGGCGGTCGTCTATGATGCGGTGAAATATGCAAAGGCAAATAGAATAGATGTGGTTCTCGCTGACACCGCGGGAAGGATGCATACATCGGTGAATCTAATGGAGCAATTGAAGAAGATATGCCGTGTAACGAATCCGGACATGGTGGTCTTTGTGGATGAGGCGGTTGCGGGCAATGACGCAGTTGAACGTGCGAAGAGATTCGATGAACTCATCGGAATTGATGCCACCATACTGACAAAGGTGGATATAGACGAGAAAGGAGGAGCTGCTATCTCCATTGCTCATTCCACCTCTAAACCTATAATATTCCTCGGTACTGGTCAGGGCTACGAAAATTTGGAGAAGTTTGATGCCAATAGCTTTGTTGAGCGGCTGTTAGGAGGGTAAGAAGGAGATGA
>JAGGRR010000236.1 GCA_021159465.1 Methanophagales archaeon | reverse complement strand
AACAACATCGTATCGAATAACCGGTGGGGTGGCATCTACTTAACCGAATCGAACAATAATACGCTCATGAACAACAGCGCATCGAACAATGAACTCGGTATCGTCTTGCTGGATTCGAGCAATAACTCACTTACAAACAACGACGTATCGAACAACCGGGACGGTATCCAGTTAGGAGAATCGAGCAACAACACGCTCACAGACAATGAAGTCTCGGACAATGAAGTCGGCGTCATCTTTGCAGATTCGAGCCACATTAAGCTTGCAAACAACACTTTTGTAAATGACGGTCTTATTGTTTATAAGTCCTATGAAAACACCGTGCAGGGTAATACAGTAAACGGCAAGCCTCTTGTTTATCTCGAAGATGCAGCAGATCAGACAATTACAAATGCTGGACAGGTTATACTCGTGAACTGCGATAATATCACAGCGAAGAATCTCAACTTATCGAATTCAGATGTTGGCGTAAAACTCTATGGAACCGACAACAGTACGATAAAGAACATCAATTCATCGAACAACTTAGTCGGTATCTACATGGTAGAATCTAACAATAACACACTCATGAATATCACCGCATCGAACATCGGGTCTGGCATTTACCTGGAGAACTCGAGTAACAACATGCTGACAAACATCACGGCATCAAGTGGACTCACTCGATGGGATGGTCTACCAGGAATGATATTCTATTCAGACGATTTATACAAACATAGCAACATTGTCGAATCAGACGAAGATTCACACAACAACATTGTCGAATATCTCTCGATAAGCAGCTATCCAACTACGATTTCGTTCACTTACGATAATGGAATCAGAATAGCGTCTGTAACAGATCCATATTCAGATCCTGTCGGGAAGAGGAACATCGGTAAATACGTGGATGTATATGATGTGAGCGAAAATTCTTGGATATTCTTGAACGTGAGCTATGAGGATGCTGATGTTGCCAACGTTGCAGAGAATAGCTTGAGATTATATCACTGGAACCGGACTGAAACAGAGTGGGAAGTGATTCAGGGAAGCAATGTCAACACGGAAGAGAATTATGTCTATGCGAACGTAACGAGTTTCAGTCAGATTGCTCCATTTGGGAATCC
>JAGGRR010000235.1 GCA_021159465.1 Methanophagales archaeon | reverse complement strand
GCCGGAAGAGTCAAGGTAAACCACCACCTCTTTGTTCTTATAGGAAATCAAGGTCTTTTCTATCTCTATAGAGACTTTGTTTACTCGTCTGCAAATGGTGGTATAGTCAGGCACATCAAAGCTGATAAGCCTGGATAAACCCCTAAGAAATCCTTTAAGCCCTCTGTAATCGATGTTCAGCAACACATGTAAATACGCCAAAAACACCTTCAGGCATTCAGGATATACATATGGTGCGCCTACCTTCCCTCTGTTTAACTTCTCTAAATCTTTATCCTGCGTTTCAATGAAATCCAGGGAAATATATGCTTCTCCACGGGCTACAAGTTTTTCATTGTATTCTCTCCAGTTTCGCTTATCTTTATATTTCTTCCCCCAACGCTCTTTTCTCATAATTCATTCCATAGGAAAACATCTATATTTATAGTTATGCAACACAGCACGTGTATCGAAAGTTTTAAATACTGTTTCTTAACTAGTTGTATACTAACAAGGGTGCAACCCAGTAATTGGATTCTAGGATCGACCATAACACATATAAGGAAAGGAAGAGTAAGATATGATAAAAACAAAAATAGTAAAAAAAAAATGCTTGAGTGGATAGGTGAAAGGTATTTGCCTTTTGTGGACCCGAAAATAAGCGGGGCAGAGATACATTATGAGCATTTGCATAGGTATTACTTTGCATTTGGTGCACAATTTGTTAAAGGGGAAATAGTATTAGATTTCGTATCAGAAGAAGGATATGGCAGTTATATGCTCTCAAAAGAAGCGAATCATGCTATAGGCTTTAATGGAGTGTATAAATGAAAAAAGTAGGAATACTCTATGATAATATTAGTGGCAATACCGGAGATGTAGCTATTGGATTAAGTGTTAAAAAAATTCTAAGAGGTATGGAGGTAGACTTTGATGAACTCATTCCAATGATTACGAGACTATCATTATAGGTGGTGGTCATCTTCTTCGACCAAGCCCCGACTTGTTCTATGATAAATTCAAGATACCTGGAAATCATATTTTAAATGCGGTCGGCATTGTCGATTTTCCTAAAGATCTTCACTACTTAGAGGATTATAGATATATAACTGTAAGGAGTTCAGGGGATAGGGAGAAATTATCATATATAAAAAATGATGTCAAAGTCATTCCTTGTACTTCAATGCTTTTAGAAGACCTCAAAGATTTTCCTTTAAAGCCCAAAAAACCTAGTATTGGTATCCATTTATTGCCAAATTTTTTCAACGAAGATGATGAAAAAAGATTTATAGAATGGGCTTCTGCATTACCTTTTACAATATATTTTATACCGATAACTCTTTATATTCACGATTTTACTT
>JAGGRR010000234.1 GCA_021159465.1 Methanophagales archaeon | reverse complement strand
TATAAGTTATAGTTATTGATGTTTATCCTTCTTCTTCTCAAACCTTTCGACACTTACACCTTCTATAGCTATAGCGAGTTCAACCTCATCCATTCCTGAAAGACCCTGTTCTCTCCGTTTAATATCACCTTTACCTACTTACTTACGCTACGATAAGAAATCACTGGACTTTGGCATCTCGGGTTTTAGTCCTTTCCTCTTCCTCACTTCCATCACCTTCTCCACGAAGATTGCCTGCGGTATAGGCTTGAACCCTGCGAATTCGGTACTCCACAACGCTCTACCTTCTGTTGCTGACCTTATATCACCTGCAAAGCCGAACATCTCCGCGACTGGTGCCTCCGCACGCACTGATACCATCTCCCCCTCGGTCTGCATATCCAGTATCTGCCCTCTTCTACTCTGTAACTCCCTCGTCACATTGCCAAGCAGATTCTGCGGTATATTTATAAATACCTCTACCATAGGTTCGAGGAAGGTAGCCTTACCAAGGAGCATAGCACCGAGCAAAGCATTTCTCACCGCGGGAATCACCTGCGCCGGACCCCTATGTATCGAATCCTCATGCAGCTTCACATCTATTAACTTCACCTTCACACCCATGCACTTCTCATGCGCTAATGGTCCATTATTCATCACATCCCTGAACCCATCGCGAATCAATTCCATAGTCTCTCGCAGATATTGAATCCCCTTTGTCATATCTATTAACAGATTGCCCTCAAAGATCTCAACGACATTCTTCGCCTCTTCCTTCCCTATACCTGCTTCAACCAGCTTATCACGCAGCCATACCCTGTCCTTGCCCACCGTTATACCCTCTGTCTTTATCTTCTCCACCACCTCCGCACCTAATGGCTCTACCTCAAAATAGAACTTGTTATGCCTGTTCGGCGATTTGCCCTCGACCGGCCCCGCATGCTCCTGCACCGTCTCGCGATAGACGACGATTGGTGGCGATACTACTATCGGGATGTTCTCATCATGATTTATCCGATTGGTTATTATCTCCAGATGCAACTCTCCCATCCCTGAGATCAGGTGCTCACCAGTCTCCTCATTTATCTCCACTCTTACCATCGGGTCTTCCTTCGCTATCTTCCTCAGCACCTCTATCAACTTTGGTAAATCCTTTGTGCTCTTCGCCTCTACCGCAACCGTGACAACAGGCTCGCTGTAATGTTTTATGCTCTCAAATGGCACCATCTCCACAGTGGAGAGCGTGGAGCCAACAACAGCATCCTTTATGCCCACCAGTGCCGCTATATTGCCCGCAGGAACACTATCCACCTCTACTCGCTCCTGACCCATGTATATACTCACCTGGTGTACTCGATTTTTCTTATAAACACCAGAGATGAGTAACTCCTTGCCCTTTTCTATACTACCACTGAATAACCGCCCGGTGGCTACTTCCCCCGCGTGTGGGTCCACCGTGATACTGGTGACCATAAAAGTAACTTCACCCTCTTTATCACAGTTTATCATGCTCTGCCCTATCGCTGATGTGACATCACCATGCCATATCACGGGCACCCGATACTTCTGTGCCACCAGTGGATTGGGCAGATGCTCTGTTACCATATCAAGAACTGCTTCATACGCAGGGCACTTCAATGCCAGCTCCTTCATATTGCCCGCTTTGCAGTATTCAAACACCTCTTTGAAACCAATTCTGGTCTTTTCCATCGTTGGCACGCTAATAGCCCAATTATATAACGCGGATCCGAAGGCAACATTCCCTTTCGCTGCATCCAGCTTCCATTCCTCGTATTTATCCTTTTTCATGCCTTGAATCAGCTTATTTATCTTGTCTATTATCTTAGCAAGTCTGACCTGCATCTCTCTTGCATCTACCTTCAACTCATTTATCATCCTGTCAACCTTGTTAATGAAAAGAACAGGCTTCACGTTCTCCTTCATCGCCTGTCTTAACACCGTCTCAGTCTGAGGCATGGCGCCTTCTACTGCATCAACAACCACCACCGCACCATCAACTGCTCGCAGTGCTCTCGTCACATCACCACCAAAATCAACATGCCCTGGTGTATCTATAAGGTTTATGAGGTAATCATCACCCATATAGTTATAAACCATGGACACATTTGCTGCGAATATGGTTATCCCTCTCTCCTGTTCCAGGTAATAGAAATCGGTGAAGAGTTGCTCACCCGCCAGTTCCTTTGATATTATACCCGCACCCGCGAGGAGGTTATCGGTCAACGTGGTCTTACCATGGTCTATATGTGCAATGATACCGATATTTCTTATCCGCTCAGTCCTGCCCATCAATACTTTTACCTTCTCTGCTGCTTTCTTTCCCCTTGTTGCCATCCTTTTTTCACCTTCTTTGATTACTATCTTTTATTGTATAACTTAGTAACCTTTAAAATATAACAGTACAATAAATAAGCAATATAAGCCTAAGCCCGGGTGGTGTAGTGGCCTATCATTGAGCCCTGTCGAGGCTCGGACTCGGGTTCAAATCCCGACCTGGGCGTATAATATCATATATCCTTAAAGATTAAAGAGAGAGATGGGCGAGATATCAGAAGAGAAAGTTCGTAATGCGGTGGCGCAGGTGAGGCATCCTGCTATAGATCGCACGCTGATGGAGCTGGGGATACTGAAGGATATAACCGTTGAAGACGATAAAATCATCATTACGCTGGCATTTCCGTTCCCTGGTATTCCCATTCGCGAACTGCTTGTAGAGAGTGTGCGGGAACCGGTAGAGGAGATGGGAGCAAAGGTAGAAGTGAAGACAACGGTGATGACCGCGGAAGAACTGCAAGCTTTCTTAGCTATGGAGCAGGAAGCGTGGGGATTATAAGATGAAATATCTTGAGGACTTATCGCATAGCACATCTCTTCGGCTGTGAAGCTATCACCTCATCCATATAGCAATCCTCACACAGCTTCATACCTTTGAACTCATAGATATCGCCAGAGATAGTCTTCCCACATTTGTCACATCTTACCTCTTCCTTATTGTCCATCTCCTATCAACATGTTAATGTATTACACTTATTATAGATATAGTGGGAGCTAACTTGATCCGGATAGCACTTGCACAGGTAAATCCCACCGTCGGTGACATAGATGGTAACACAGCAAAGATAATTGAATATATCAAAAAAGCACGTGATAGTGGTGTGGATCTGGTGGTATTCCCCGAACTGGTGATTACCGGGTACCCACCAAAAGATTTATTATTGAAACCCTCATTCATCGAGGCGAATAGAAGAGCTTTAGCTCAAATACTAAGTGAAACAGCAGATATTGCGGTTATTCTCGGTTTTGTTGACCACTCCGATGCCCCCTTCATAAGTAATATCTACGATATATCTGCTTTACCAAAGAAGACTCTGTATAATTCTGCCGCATTACTCCATGATAGGAAACTGATAGGCATACAGCACAAGATGCACCTCCCGAACTACGATGTATTTGACGAGAAAAGATATTTCAAGCCCGGAACCGAGAATCGCGTATTCAACTTGGATAAGTCCAGGCACAACCTCAAGCTTGGTATAAATATACGTGAGGACATCTGGGTGGATGGACATGGACCCACGGAGAAGCAGGTGGAACTCGGTGCTGAACTCATTGTGAACATCTCCGCATCACCTTTCTATGCGGGCAAGAGCAGACTGAGAAGGGAACTGATAGCAATGCGAGCGCGGGCGAATAAGGTCCCTATTGCATACGTGAATTTGGTTGGTGGTCAGGATGAACTGGTATTTGATGGCAGAAGCGGTATATTTAATGACAAAGGCGCGCTAATTGCGGAAGGAGAACAATTTAAGGAGTGTTTTATTACATCCACTCTCGATAGCGCTCCGATAACGCCCCCAGATGAAGCCGATAGGGCAGAGATGACAGAGATAGAAGAGATCTTTAATGCCTTGCTACTGGGCATAAAGGATTATGTCCGGAAGAACGGTTTCAGAAAGGTTGTCATCGGGCTAAGCGGTGGCATAGACTCCGCTCTTACTACCGTTCTGGCAACAGAGGCTCTGGGTGCGCATAATGTCGTTGGAGTAGCGATGCCCAGTGCAATCACTTCCTCAAGCAGTATAGAAGATGCGAAGAGATTGGCTGAGAACCTTGGTATAGAGTTCAAGGTTATTCCCATTGTTGAGGCGGTGAATGCATATACGAGGATGCTATCAAAGGAGTTCAAAGATACCACGCCCGATGTGACAGAAGAGAATATCCAGGCGAGGATTCGCGGAAATATCTTGATGGCACTATCGAACAAGTTTGGATACCTCGTTCTCTCCACCGGCAACAAATCAGAACTCGCTGTTGGCTATTGTACGCTTTATGGTGATATGAGCGGCGGTCTGGCTGCCATCTCGGATGTGCCCAAGACCACTGTGTATAAGCTTGCAGAATACTATAACACACTCAAGGGAGCGGAGGTTATCCCACACAGCATCATAGTTAAAGCGCCTTCAGCGGAATTGCGGGCTGGGCAGAAGGATACCGATTCGTTACCGCCCTATGAGGTGCTGGATCCGATATTGCATGCATATATAGAAGAGAACAAGAGCAAAGAGGAGATAATCGAGATGGGTTTCGATGCAGAAGTGGTCAGTGAGGTTATATGGAAGGTAGACCATAACGAATACAAGCGACAACAGGCACCAATAGGTATAAAGATAACGCCAAAAGCCTTTGGCACAGGCAGGCGAATGCCTATCACGAATAGATATAATGAGTAAATGGTAAGGGTAAGAATTGGGGTAAGGGGGGAATTGACTGATTAAGTACTTTTAGCCAGTTCTTTCTCTATTATTCGCCTCGCTTCCGCCTCAAATTCGCGTTTCACAACTTGTTTATTGGATATTATACCACTAAATGGACATTCCGCTGGTCTTGCTTTATTCTCCGGGCACACGCCCAATGTGAATCCACGACACCATATGCTTGAAAATATGACGGGATATTCACGTACACATATTTTATACATACGCATTGCGAGTTCTCTCATCTCTGGCGATGCGCGTACGCAGAGGCGAAGCATGAAGAAGTTTATCAGGCTGCGAACGTTCATGGTAACTATATAATGGGTATGTAAAGCCATTGGCAATACGTATCTCGCCTCTTCTTTGCCGATGCCAAGCCCTCTCAGCCGGACGTATGCCTCATTTGCGCTCTTCATCCCTTCCCTGTAAATCCTCATCGCTTCCTCGTTGCTGCTCAGTCTCCCGGGAATATAATACTCAAACTCCTCTTCTCCATTATATCTCGTGCTTCTTGCGGTATGTGATGCAATCCTGTGCTCTAACAGCTCTCTACTGAGTGCCACACTTATACCCTCAATATCGAATGTGAAGCAGATGTGTTCAAGGACGGAGGAATAATCATTATCTGTAATCAGCTTTACCATCGCTTCCATATCCTGCATCGAAGGGAAACCACTTACCCGTGCTGCATCCGCAACCAGAGCCAATCCTTCTTCTGTCACCCTGAGCAATTTCACTTCCATTGCAGATAAATTTTTATTGCCCTGTGATAAATATAAAAAGAAAAAACTTTAAAAAAATCGAGGTTTAAAATAAACACCATGAAAATTAAATTTAATGGCGAAACACAAGATGTTGAAAGTAAGACGCTGGGAGACATAATTGAAGAACTGAAGGGTTTATACCGGCAGGGTTGTACAATAGCTGTGGTCTCAGAGAAGGAAGAGAAGGAGTTGAAGAATGAGTTTGCAGTGAAGACGGAGCGTGGTGAAGCGAGGATAAAAATGTTCAGAGAGGGCGAAGGTGAAGGGGAGAGTGAGAGTAAAAGTAAAAGTGAGGCATTGTCTTTATTTCTCAGCGGTTATAAGAGGTTTAACAATGGCGTAATAGCCTGGAAGACCGACGATGTAACTGCTATTGGACCGATACAGACAGATTTAAGTGTGGAAAGAGCCGAGCACAGCTATAAGAAATGGGATGTTTTCCTCGGTTTTGGCGGCTTCGATCCGAACTTGACTTACCTTATGATAAGTAAACGTGAGCACAAAGCTGCTTATGGTACCGGTGCCGATGCTATAATAGGGAAGTTGACACGCGGGAGGAGCATTATCTCAAGTTTAGAGGAGGGGGATAAAATAGAAGGGATACACCCGATAGTAACAAAAGCGGAACGAGTTGGATTCGTCACTACGGATCTGGATACAGAGATAGAGGAGGGGCAGGAAATATTCACTTTCGCAAAGATAAAACTATTCAGAGAAGCACCGATGTCAAGTGAACATTTCTTCTCGCTCAGTTATCGTGGTGTCATCCACGTGGATGACTTTGCGAAAACGTATGTAGCGGCAGAGAACCTGAAAGGGCTCAGTTTACCTGCAGAGAACCTCGCTTACAGGTCAAAATACCATCTCTCAGCACGAAATGATGGTACAGAGCGTGGGAAGGTATTTTTATATAAGGATAGCAGGTTGCCGAACCCCTCACATAATGTATTTGGGGAGATAGTACAGGGTGGGGAATTGATAGAATATGCGCATCCGGGCGATACGATTCTTATAACGACAGAGCCAAAGTGGATGATGATGGTGGGTAAGACGCAGAAAGAAGCGGAAGAGTTCTTTGCGCATGAAGATATTGAGCAGGTCAGGGAAGGGAATACCAATGATGATGCTATCGTTGTGGACCAGAAGCCCGAGCTAACTATGGAGATCATTGATAGGGGCACGGTGAGAACAGTTGGTGTAGATGCGAAGGATGTATATGAGGTGGAGTTGTTTTATGATAAGGCACCGAAGACGGTGTGGTATTTCAAGAAGCTTACAGGGTTGATCAATCGTCCAATAGGGCATTTGAAGGTTTATTTCAGCATTCCGGGAACAATGGTCCTGTTTGAGGGCAATGCAGAAGAAGCAGGAACACTGGTACCGGAGAATATACCGAAGGAGAAAGTAGAGAAGGGAATTCTGGGCGTTACAAATATGTCAAGGTCAAACAAGGGACTTATGGGCATTCGGTTAAATGATAGTGATACGTATGGTCCAACAGGAGAGACATTCGACGGTGCCAACCTCGTGCTCTCGTTCTCGCCTCTCACACCTTCTACCATGGAGCGGCTTGGTAAGTTAAAAGAGGGGGACGTCATTTATGTGAGGGAGAAGGCATAGCACCACCAGCACCGCCTACCAGAATCTTCTTTACGCGTATGTGGGGAGCATATTCAGAGACCGGAACCTCCTGGCCTGCTTTGCCACAGTATCCAATTGAACCCCTGCTCTTTATCTTACCCACCATGTCTATGCTCTTTAATATATCTAAGGTTCGCCCTGAGAGCGATACGTTCTTCAATCTCTTTGTGAGCTCTCCCTTCTCTATCAGGAATGCCTCTTCTGCACTGAACTGAAATTCGCCCCTTACTGTGTCCACCTGACCACCACGCATGCCCTTAGCATAGATACCGTATGAGATATCCTCACGCATCTCTTCAAAATCGCTATCGCCAGGCTCAATGACTGTATTGCTCATCCTCACAAGTGGCAGTTCAGAATAATTCGCCGCACGTGCATTCGAGGTCGGTACTGCATCAAATCTACCTGCAGTCTCGCGTGTATGCAGGAATGATACGAGTACGCCTTCTTTTATCACTTCCGTTCGCCTTGCACGAATGCCCTCGTCATCATACCTATAATAGCCATGCGAGTTCTCGATGGTCGGGTCGTCTGCAACCGTCAGCCCCTGATATGCTATCTCCTCGCCCAATTTGTCACTTAATATAGACTCGCCACAGAGTACATGGTCTGCCTCCGCAGCATGCCCGAGCGCTTCATGCATGAATACACCCGTGAGTTTCGGGTCCATAATCACATAGAACATACCGGCAGGGGGCAGTTCAGCATCAAGAAGTCGGAGTGCTTTATCTGCAGCTTTTACGCTCATAACTTCGGGATCCTCTGCTCTTATCACCTCAAAGCCACCTACTGCGCCGATACTCTCCCTGCCCTCCTGTAAGACATTTCCGCGCTTCGCAACTGTATACACGCGCATGAAAACCGCTGGTGCCACTTCCTCTATGTAGCTTCCATCCGAATTCGCATACACTCGCTCCTCGTAACCATCGAGATATGATAAGGAAACACTCTTTATGAGTGGCGAATATTCCTTCGCTGCTCTATACGCATCATTTATCATGCGCTTCTTCTCTTCAATGCTCACATCAGCGGGGTTTATCTTTGGATTTAGCCTAAAATGGTCGGTTATTGAGGGTGCTTCTGCCAGCTTTATCGGTTCTGATTTAGATTCAGATTTGGATTCAGACCCATGGGACGATAGTGCACGAGCAATCCTGAGAGCATCCTCAAATGTCTCTCTAAGTCTAAGTCCAGACTTTGATGATTCGTTAGAGGAAGCGAAACCCCATGAGTTACCATACAGCACACGAACGCCCACCCCATGATCAATACCATAGCTCATCTCCCGAAAGACTCCATCTTGCACTTCTATAACTGTCGCATAACCCTTCTCCATACGGATATCAGCATATCTCGCTCCCATTGAGACCACGAAATCTATGGCTCTGCTTATCTCTTCTCTCATGGTAATGCTCATGTCATGAATCATGAAGAAAGTTTTTTAATTTTAATAATGGTATGTTAAGGATAAGGGTGTTACAGGGACCGTAGCTCAGCCCGGGAGAGCGCTCGGCTGAAGACCGAGTTGTCCCGAGTTCGAATCTCGGCGGTCCCATCATCGATGTTCTACCATTCTTTGACTTTTAGAGATTAAGATAGAGATAGAGGGGGCTAAAAGAGCCGGAGAACGAGTCTGTATTTGAGATAGGCAACCCAATATATAGACCCCCGAGAAGTGAGACGTTGAGTGGATAAAGATAGGAGATGCCGCAGTAAGACAGACAGAAGGATCCCCTCACTATCGCCCGATATTGATAAATATCAGCCTCATCGGTATCCATAAGGGGGAGGAGGGACAAGGGATATTGCACTCGATGCCACAATTCGTGCAGCCGCGCCAGAGATACAACCTACATCATATTGCCGTGAGATAGCAGCGCATTCTGGCGGTAGATATTATCCTATCGTTGATTTGACACCACATAGTGTGCATAACATCGTGAGTATGGAGCAAAGCAGCCTGCTTCCTCGCGACCATCCTCGCGGAGAGCACGGAGGTATATTCATGATTCGCTCACACGATACATGATACACGATACTTGATTTTCGCGTGATTATCTAAACGTATGCAATCCTATGTAAAATTAACACATCCGGCATTTATTTGGATGATAATTGAAACGAAAGTTTAAGATATTGTAACATTAATAACGAACGGCTAATAAAGTGTGATAGGATATTTAACTTGTTCATAGCTTTTTAAAAACTCAACTGAAGTAATGGAAAAGTTTTTATGTAGTGATAAGGAATGTATAGGTAGATAGGTGTGGAAGCCATGATGGGTATGAAAAAAAGCGAAAATTTTTTATGTACTATCTTCCTTGGTATATCTAATATGAGAATAAGAGATTAGGAGGTGAAAACGAAAAGAAAATGAAAATGAGTAAATTAGTTCTGCTGGCAATTGCAGTCATTGCTATCGGTATCTTCGCGCTCCCTTCTACCGTATCGCTCTTCAGTGGCCAGCATAGATGGTATAATATAAGTGGTACTGGAAACGAGATACCCTGTATAAAGTGCCATGCTGATATATACGATGAGTATCTGTTTACAGGGGTCCATGGAACCCTAAGTGGCGGTAGTAATTCTTGGACGATTGGTGATGAGCCCAATGAAGCCTGTGGGGCATGCCATCGGACGGCGTATGAGAAAAAACAAGGATGGACATATGGTAGTGGTGATGGAGTAGATTCGACGCCGGGTGAGGAAGCTCATGCTGCATCTACCGTTGCATGTATGGCATGCCATGAGTTCAATAACGCATATGGCGCACCAGCGGCGGGCGGTTTTTCTATGCCATTTGATAACAGCTCCTATGTAGACCCCGTTAGTGGGCTGCACTTCAATTATACCAATGGTGCACATCCAGGTGGACATGCAGCGCACCAGGGCTTTATAGAAGGTGCAATAAACTTCTCGAGGATGGAAGATGCGAACGAGGCCTGTCTTGGATGTCATACATACATACCAGTAAAGATAAACTGGACGCATGCACGCAATCTGGAGTTCAATGCGACATACAACGCAAGCTTGAACCTGCCACCAACGCACTTCGATACATCCGATTACGAGGCTAATGGTTCTGTGAAGGTAACATCATACGGTAACTACACAGGAGGAGCGAATACAACGGCGTTCCCCACCCCGGTAGCGATCTGGGATAGCTAAAAGAAGATAGAAAAAAACAGAAATTTTTTATTTCCCTTTTCTTTTTATTATCACTAAATGGTCAGGTGTGAAGAATGATGAAACGAGGAATGAATAGTGGAAGGTTATTGTTGCTGGCGATTGCAATTGTCGCGGTTGGTGTATTCGCATTACCCTCAACAGTATCGCTCTTCAGCGGGCAGCATCGGTGGTACAATATCTCTTCGAACGAGAATCAGATCCCATGTAAGAAATGTCATGCAGACGTTTACGAGGAGATGATGAGTATGGAGCCACTGAGTAAAAAACTTGCAGGTAAATCCAGTTCGCCACATAGTTACATGGATGAGAATTGCGAATTATGTCACCGGACCTGTTTCAATATGTCATACAATCCGAGCACGGGCAAATATGAACCTTCAAGTGGATTCATTTATGCAAGTGGCACTGGAACGGGTTCGGTTTCCGGTGTAGAAGCTCACGCAGCATCAACGATAGAATGCATGGACTGTCATGGTATCTCTACCGATAGCGGGGGCGGGAAATGGAACCACTATGGTTATGAGGAATACAATGGTCGGTGTTACCTATGTCATGGTGGAAGTGAGGGATGGTATCGTGGAGAGTATATTACGTTTCCCTTCCGGGGTTATCTAGATTTCATCTCGGCAGGCGGGTTTGGATTGGGCACTACAGGCACAGACACGGGCGAGCACGCGGCGCATAAAGCCTTCGTGTTGGATTCGATAAACGATACAAAAATGGAGGGTTCAAATGAAGCGTGTATTGCGTGCCATACTTCGATACCGGTGAAGATACGATGGACGCATGGACGCAGTTTAGAGTTCAATGCATCCTATGACAAGGGTCTGGTATTACCACCAACGCACTTCAATACATCCAAGTACGAGGCTAATGGCACCGTAAATGTGACGTCATACGGTAACTGCACAGGTGCGGCGAACACAACCAAGTTCCCTGAGCCAGTAACGGTGTGGGGTTGAATAAAAAAACTGGATATTATTATCCCTCCTTTATTTTTTATTGATGTTACTGAGGGATATAGCTGCGATAAAGGGAAAAGTAGGGGCGATAGAAGGGCGATTGGATTCGGTGGACACTGAGCTAATCTCACTTAAAAATAGGACAGAAGGAGATGGGAACTGATATTCGAGCGATAAAGGATAGACTGGAAGTGAAAGAGGAGATATATGCATTAAAGGAGCGATTGAGCGCGGTTGAATCCGAAATAGGTAAAGTCAGAACATGAAGA
>JAGGRR010000233.1 GCA_021159465.1 Methanophagales archaeon | reverse complement strand
TGCTCACATTGTAGTTCCACCAGTTGTTCGCTGCGAAGAAGCCCAAATCTGTGTTCCTGCCCACGAACTCTGAAAGGTTTACAGAGACGAGACGCCAATCCGTCACATTCTCAGTCTCAAATACACGCTCGAAATCGTCTGCGGAGATATTGCCAGCGAGAGCACCAGCCCGCAGCTTCTCATTCCGCTTGCCTTCGGTTCGCATCCAGAACTCCAGTCGTGGCTGGACGATGCTTACATTCTTATGCAGGATGCCGATGCAATCTGCCCAGCGGTGTGCGGTAATCTTCGCAGAATATGAAGAATTATCGGGCGTATCGTTGAAAAGAGAGAAGTTACACGGCGTGGAGACGCCATAGCGTATGCAGTCCCTGCTCCAACTATTGAAGCATTCTGCACACTCGAAATCGTCAAATAAGTCAAATATGAGGTGACCATCGCTCCTTGAGGGTATATCAGGCGCAGACGCATTCCAGTACATTTTCAGTCTGTGCCTGCCGGGTGGTATCTCCTCAAGCCGCAGCCAGATTAGGCTCTCACCCGAACGGTTCCAGCGCTCTATCCAGTATGGAATCGGCTCGCAACCGACACCGACTTTGAACGAGATATCCTCACCACCATGACGCACCTCCGAATAGTTGAATATAGAGGGGTCAAGCCTCAACAGGACAGGATAGTCGTGAAGCGTGCAATTTAATGGATTTTCCACCGTGATGTTCTGCTCATAATGCCAGGACGGTGCGGGACGGACATGCACATTTATCTCCTCGTGGTTGTTCGTCTCATTTTCCTCAATTAGTTCGTTATTCGCGTCCACAGTGATGTTCAACCGATAGTCGCCCTCGCTCTCAGGCACCCAGCCGAATGTCACGACCGTCTCTGTATTGAATGCGAGTGATGGTATTCTCTCTGTATCTACAGGCGTTTCAGCTTCATTCACAAGCAGTGAAACCTCAAAACTGCCGGCATCTCTGCCCACGTTCTTTATCCGTGCCTTTATTAGATTCAATTCACCGGCAAAGAATGGTTCCACAGCCGCAGTCTCGAATTTGACTACTTTAAGGTCGGTCTGAGATACCCCAAACACAGTGATATTTAGCGTGTTTACGTTATTGCTATCGTTTAATTCGATTGTTTCATTCTCAGGATCGGCAATGACGTTTATGGTGTAGTTCCCGGCGTGAACCGGAGTCCAATCGAAGCTGAGGGTCGTATTCGTAGCCACAGGGAGTGCATTGACCGTTTTTAGACATAAAGCGGTATCAGTATCATTGAGATAAAACGCAACCTTGAAGACGCTTGTATTCGCATTTCCGATGTTTTCTATCGTTGCGGTGATGGTATTCGAGACGTTAGAATAGACTTTGTCAGGCGTCTGTATATCTTTTATGATGAGGTCTGGTCTGGATTCTTTGTTTATGGTTTCGTTTATCGTTACGCTTATCGTGTACCAGTTGTTCGTTTCGTTCGATTCGCTGAGCGTATTCTCGGAGTCTGCCACTGCGGTCAGAGTATATGAGCCTGAGCCCGTGTTTGGTGGTGTCCATGAGAAGTTGATTGTTACGGGCTCACCCGCAGCGGGCAGTGTGACGTTTATGCTCCTGCTATCTATTACTGTTTCATTGGCTTTGAGTGAGACATAGAAGGGAGTGGGGGTTGTGATATCCTGCTCACCGATGTTCGCCACTGTTACTTTTATCTCATTTGAGGTATTGGGGCATAAGCTCCCTGGCGTCTCAATCGCGGTTACAACAAGGTCGGGCATCGCACCCAGCACAGTCTCCGTATCAGTCTCCGTATCCGTATCCGTTTTGTTATCCGTGTTGGTCTGCCCCGAAGAACGATTTCCTTCGGATTCTGCCTCTGCTGCAGCTTCTGAAGTGACATTGGTGTGATTCTCAGCCACAGCATTATCCCCATGAATCACATTTGATGATGTATTTGATGATGTATTTTGGTCAGAAAAAGAAAAAGGAGAATTATTATCTACAGAAGAATCATTCAACACGTGTTCTGACATATTATTCGTATCAGTATTAGTATCAGTATCAGTATCAGCATTCGTAACAGGAACGGAAGAAGAGTTATTTGTGGCATTACCACTGACATTGACACTGACATTGACACTG
>JAGGRR010000232.1 GCA_021159465.1 Methanophagales archaeon | reverse complement strand
GGACGAACGTAATGAACGTAATAGAACTATCAAGGAGGTTTTTAACGGGTGAGTGTAACATACGAACGTTTTGAACAGTTATTTGAACTATTGGTACTGCTATGGCTTTTTATATCGTTCAAAAGAAGATCAAACCGGAGGTAAAGAGAAATGAGACGCATAAAAAGGTTGTTGCGCATGTGGGCGAAGAAAGTTGGTACGATGGTGGCGATAGCAGTCTTCTTACTGGCGATAGCGTCCGCGGTAAATGCGTACAGTGGGCATGGAACCGGAGAAGTCACGCTGGATGGAACCGGGAAACTGTTAGCCAGGGGATACGGCAATGTCTCAATCACCCTGAATGGGACTGTAGACATGATGTGCAAACGAGGCGTGCTTGTAGTAACAGATAATTACGGTGATATAGAGATAACAGCTACCGGCTTTGGATACAGGAAGGAATTGGGTGAGCACAGATGGCTCTACAGAGGTACGGGCAGCGTAGTCATAACAGGGAGTGATATACTCGTGGAACTCCATGCTCAGAATGGAGCACTGACCGCGAAAGGCACTGGTTCAGCAAGACTGAATGGCACAGGGACATATATAGCATGTTGAGCTGGAATAAGGGTGGTAGCAAATAAAAGACCACCTCTCTTTTATTTTTTCATTTCATCTTATTTCTTAACTTAACCGATCTGTAAAGAAAGACCCCAGAAAGACTGCCAGGACTACCCTAAAATGGCACAAAGATGTAGTGTTGTGGAGGGCAAACCTGAGAAACTTACTATTATGGATGAGCCAATGTTAAGGATGATACTTTGCCTTCCATTTGTACTTGTACCTCTGCTTGTTCTTGTTCTTGTTCTCATCTTTGTCTCAGGTATAGTGTGTGTGGTGTGTGGGTTGAGTATTGAAGACGGTAATGAGGCAGCAGCGGTAGTAGCAGATGAGGGGTATTTCAAGCAGCTCATACTGGAGATATATGTGGATGAATCGGGTAAAGCACTTGTGACAGGTTATATAGAGCCTGATGCAGTTGCGAGTCTCTCTTTCTTACAGAACTCAGAATATATCTACGATAACGATACAAAACAGTTATATGCCCTCACAGACGAATTAACGGACAAATCAGGCGCTGACTGGACGTTGAGATTCTCCTCATGTGCCTATTATACTGATTATCACACGGTCTTCTATTTGCCCGATGTCATACGATTGGGCAGGATAAATTGCTCGCCTACAATGCAGTACTTCGTAACAGTATCAAATGGCTCTTTTGTTATTGATGTCCAGGGTTACGATGTTGAAAGCCCGACGACTGAGATAGAATATCAGGAACAGCTTGAGCAGCCTGAACAGCCTGGTAAGGGTGATACTAACACTAACATTACTATTATGCAACCACTGCTACTGCTTATCATCGTGACTATCGCTGTTCTAACTGCGTTATTGGTGCTATATTTCTACTTTTACTTCACGAAGAAGCGAAGTGCGATAGGGGGTGCGGAAGAGTATAAGGCGGACAGGGATGGCAGGAAAGGGACAGGAATCGAGATTAGCAGCGATATGATGCGAATAATGGAGACACTAACAGAGAGGGAGCGAGGGATAGTGAATGCGCTGTTGAAGCATAACGGGGAGATGACCCAGGCAGACCTGAGATACGAGACCGGGATACCAAAATCCTCACTGACAGGTATCCTCCGCAACCTTGAGAGAAGGAACATAATAAACAAGAAAGAATGGGGCAGAACGAACGTAATAGAACTATCAAAGTGGTTTTTAGGGGGCAAGGGCAAGAAATGAACGTTTTGAACAGTTATTTGAACTATTGGTACTGTTATGGCTTTTTATATCGTTCAGAAGAAGATAAAAATCGGAGGTGAAGTAAAGAGAAATGGGATACATAAAAAAGTTGGTGGGGATGTCTATCGCGGCAGTGGTAGTTCTGAGTATCGTCAGCGGAATAATAACGGTATCTGTCACAGCGATGCCCAGGTCCAAAGTACCGGTGGCGGTCGTTTATTCAGGGCATGGGTTTGTTCTGAACGGTGATGAATTCCACGTGCTCAGGGTACAGGTGATCAAAGCGAGAGAGCCAAAGCCGAGAGAGATCATGGAATATATAGGTGCGAACACGAGCCTAAAGGAGCTAAAGGCAGCGATAGCGAAAGAAAGACCCCGCTATCGCGGTCGTTTACGTGTTGGTGATGAGCTTTACAGACTTGATAATATCACAACCGGGAATAGAACTGTCAGTGCAGACCTCATGAATGTATCTGGGTTGACACGGGAGAGGGCGGGGCATATCAGTATCACAGTTATGCAGTATGAGGGCACGAGGATAGGCGAAGGTACACTGAGTATGTATAAGGGCGCGTATATAGGAGAATACCGGGTACTGCTTGCTATGCTACCCCCGCAGCCGGTAAAGAGGCGAATATGAAAGAGGTACGGGCAGCGTACCAACCAACCCTTTTATTTTTTGTTTTTGTACACGCGACATAGGAACATTCTGTTAAACGCTAATTTTTGTATTAGTCCACTACCTCTACCTCCTCTATCGCCACAA
The DNA here is from genome assembly GCA_021159465.1 of Methanophagales archaeon. NCBI lineage: Archaea > Methanobacteriati > Methanobacteriota > Methanomicrobia > Candidatus Methanophagales > Candidatus Methanophagales archaeon. The sequence goes on along the minus strand of JAGGRR010000232.1, from coordinate 2,155 downwards.
TTTTACGCCTGCTTTTCGTGCCCGAAACGATTCTCACATTGGCGTTGAAGTATCGCGACAATAGTTTGACTACCGCTTTGTTTGCTTTGCCTCTTGTTGGTGGCTCTTTTACTCGCACTACTACTAACTGTTCCGCTTCTATTACCGCCTCCTCATTTGAGTTCGGAATGACTTTTATCTCAATCGTTTTCATTCTATTCCATAACCAGCTCGTATTTAGTTAGCATAGATATTTAAGCTTTTTATAGATACTTTAATCCACTCGCCAGTTATCAGTGGAATACTCAAAATATCCAAGAATAGGAGATTTAATCACCTGTTCATCTACGATAATAGATTTAGCTCGATGGAGATTTGGATTCTTCGTTGTTCCACTCATATGACTTTATGTGTTGAAAAGATAGGTTTTTTACCTTATACATCTGGCGGGATTTCGGTAGTTGGACATGAGAGAGCTTGTTCATTCATCTTTTCCCGTTCGAGAAAAGTATCCCAATATATCCCCACTGTTATCGAACACATAAACGTCAGCATCGGTTTTTCGAGACAAATCTTCTGCAAGAGTGCCGAAGAAAGCGCTCAGCCGCTCATAATTTGCTTTCTTCAGTCGTTCAACAAGCTCTCCAACGCTGCTGAACTCAAAATCGAAATAGCTATGAGCATCAATACCCAACATATCACAGATCTTCGCGGGCATCGTGAATATCACCTTCCTCTTCGCTTTTGATTTCTCTATTGCGTAGCACACGAAATTACCGGCAACTACAATTTTGTCCTCGGGGAAGTTCAGCTTTTCTACTGCTATCCTCTTGCTCTTCTCTCCCGTGCTGATGCCTATGATCTCCTTTTTATCTGCTATGAGAACGTCCAGGGCATACTTGTAGCACTCGTCAGTGTATGGCTCGATGAATCCGGAAGCACCGAAAATGGGTATTCCACCTTCTATTCCCAGTTTAGGGAGAACCGTATTTTTCGCTATCCTCTCCCCCTCAGGCACGAAAATCTCTATCTCTACACCACAGGACAGCACTTCCTTCACGTTCGCTTCTATATTCTTCAGGATGTGTGGATATATATCCGGCACGCCGACTTTACCAAATCCTGCTCTTTTTAGTATCCCTATACCCCTGCCCGCTCTTATGGAGAATACGGGAAAACGTCTCGCCTTTGCACAGATAAGCATTCCATTGAATGTGTCCCCTTTGTAATCGCCGGAATCTACACGAACACAGGCAATACAATCTTCTTTATCAGCATTTTCTACTTTCAGCTCCGCTTTTACGCCAACCGGAGTTGTAATTTCTACTTTTTTCACTTCTTCACCCGCAAGCAGAAGAGCAGCAGCTTTTGATGCCGCAGTAGCGCAAGTTCCTGTTGTATAGCCTCGTTTGAGGATTCCGCCATCTTCGAGCAGGACCACCCTTCCTCTTTTTATCTGCTCGATTAAGGCATCATAACGGATACCGTTTATCTTCGCCGCTGCTTTTATGAGTTCTTCCGGATATTCCTTCCCAGATACAGGGTCTATCATTTACAAAACACTACCACTACCACTACCCATCCCTCGCGAGCACTGCAGAGACGTTTAAGTCAAGTTCTACTGCGTTCGCTTTCTCTTTCTTCACCCCACCCCATAGTTTTAAGCCTGCTACTACCAATACGTATATCCCTATCACCAATACAGCCCTATCAATCACTAAAAACGTCCTTTTCCAGGGAGTAAGCTCAAGTAAATCGGCATAAGCGTAATTGCCACAGCTAATACAAGAACGGCTGCGACGACCATAGCGATTGATTTCACTACAGTTGCGCTGTCTATCTCTATCGTCATCGTATCCTATGTTTCCTATGTTATAACATATATTCCGCATTTAAATATTTTAAAGATACTATTTTAGCTTTTTGGAAAGCTATGGACCTGTCAAATAAGATTCACCTTGCATTGCATTTCATGTTCGTACATTTTATTCCTCCTTTTGTCTTGATTTGATTTAGCATGAAAAAGAAGATGACGTGGAGTAACGGTTGCCTTCGCTTTTGCATTGTCATGACCTCCAGTAGTTCGTACAGACTTTCGTCCATAAATGGTGCAATACATCTGCTCATACTCACGACCGAGCAATGCAAGGATTTTACCATGAATAAGTCTTAAGTT
>JAGGRR010000231.1 GCA_021159465.1 Methanophagales archaeon | reverse complement strand
TTTAAGATGATAAGTACCAATTCTGTCTTTTAACTTAACCGAGGGAGAGTATACAAGGAGTTCCGAAATTCTCAAAAAAGAAGCTTTATGTGTTATGAAGTGTCCAAAGTGGACGTAAAGGATTTACAGTCATTAATGCGTTGAAAGTTTTAACCCCCTCCACCAACCATTCACAAAAGATCATCATATCACTCTCCAATCGATCAAAAGAGAAGCTATAACGATGCTGAAGGTCGTAATACTCGCAATGTGCTTTGAAGGTGATATAGCCTTCGTAATAAGCGAATTAAAGGCTAAAGTATCGTTAAGGGAGTTTACAGGCTTCTAAGCAGGTTTACAGTCGATCAGTTTGTAGATATGGCGTTGAGAACCATAAACGCCGTTCGTGAAAAGCGAAAGAGTGGGAAAAAACGATAATAATTGGAGATAAACTTGTTTTAGCCATAGAATACCCCCTTAAAGCCGTTGGCTTTTAGATTTACTCTGCCCTCTGTGACAAAGATCACTTATCCAGGTGTCGTTTTGATTGGCATTGCCATATCTTTTCTTTGGGTTTCAGGGATAAAGGAAGCCTACAAAGGCTTGCTGTATGGTGACATTTTGGTGGGGGTTAAAGCCTGTACATGCTCGTGGGCATGATTTTCATCGTTATTTTGTTTATGCGAACAGGTTGGAAGCTAACAAGAGTCGAAGGTGCCTCTCTCGTTCTTCTGGGTGCTATGCGTTGGGTTATGGATTTCTGTTAATGTATCACAATGTATAGGAGTATAATAAAAGCATGATTACATTTCAACTATAATTGAACGATTGAAGAAAGAGGGTAATGACATGACTCAGATTGTCCAATTTGTGATTCTCTTCGGCGTAGGTCTAATTGCGGGTTTTATGAGTGGTATGTTCGGAATCGGTGGGGGTTCGGTTAGAATACCATTGCTCAACCTTGCAGGCTTGCATCTATTAACTGCTTTTGCAATTAATCTGTTTGTTATACCCTTTTCATCTTCAATTGGTGCTATAACACAGCGGATGAATGTAGATCGCCTGATTGCGGTGTATGTAATCACAGGCGGCGCTTTAGGGTCCGTTGCGGGTGCATTTATTGTGGGTCTGGTCAGATCATTAACGTTAGCGATTATTTTCGTCCTCATTTCCATTATAAGCGTATTGGGGATATATCTCGATAGAATCGCGCCAGGTCTATATCAGCGAATCAATCCCAGCCCAAAGAGCATTATCCCGCTTTCATTCCTCTTGAATCTAATAGCAGGGATGCGAGGCGGCAGTGGTGGCTCTCTTTTCCCGTCATTTCTAAGAGCGATGAAATTGGATATCCACAAAGCAGTAGCAACATCATTGGTCGCTACTATCTTCACTGCTCTTCCCGCTATAATTGTATATTGGAACCGCGGTGATATTAGCTGGCTACCTGCGGCACTCGTGCTTGTAGGGTCAATGATGGGTGCAAGGATAGGGAGTAAGATGTCATTAAGAACAAAACCGTTCTGGCTGGAGCTGGGACTTTCTATACTGGTTATCGTTCTGGCATTTATTGTATTATATAAAGCTTTATTGTAGTTGGTAGTGAGTAGTGCGTAGGTGAGTGCCTGTACTGAACACCCCGACTGGAAAGTGGGTGATTG
>JAGGRR010000230.1 GCA_021159465.1 Methanophagales archaeon | reverse complement strand
TCGATAAGATAAGATATGAAGTGCGAGCACCGTTACAGCAGTAATGGATTTCCAGTAATTATTCAATATCAAGTGGTTCTCAAGAGGAAAATCAAAAATTTTATAGAGGAATATATTCAGATGCAATTAGATGCTTATACCCTACAACCCTACAATACCCAAAAAAGAGATAATAACTTTGGATCCTGAAGGCATAGATTTCGATAATAGGGAAGCAGAGGGTCGGTTTCTTTGATTATATCAGATATAGATTTAGCACAGCTCATTTCACATAATCATCTTTAATATCCACCTTTTATTGAGCAGATACCAAATAATGATTATTCTACACCTCCACCCGTAATGAAGAACTCGCATGTAATATCCTCGGGCATAGACCTGTGTTTCTTTATAGTCGCCCGCCTCTTACCCCCGCCTTGTGGTGACTTCTCCAGCTGTACTATCACCTTAGAGAGGTGCTCAAGTGCATAACCACCAGAAGGGCGTAATTTACCTTTACCTTCCTCTATATCCGAATAGACCTGGTTGGTAATAATAACCGCGAGGTCGTATCGCCGTGCAAGCATCAGAAGCTGCTCTATCTGATTCGCCAGTACTCGTCTCAGATACATGCTCCGCTCTTCATCCAGCTCCAGCCGATAAAACAGTGTCGCTGAATCCAGGATTACAAGCGCTACATTCTTTTTCTCCTCTATTACACCCTCTACCTCTTTTATGCATGCTGTCTGCTGCTCAAAGCTCTGTGGCTCGTATATTATTATTCGGCGCGCTATACTCTCTATATCACGCTCGTCCGAAACACTCCTCGCAATCTGTATAAATCTCTCAGGTGAGAAGCCCTCACTGTCTATAAAAATCACCGTCTTTCCCATTCTTGCACATTCTATCGCGGTCTGAAGGCATATATTCGTCTTACCACTACCCGCCTCACCGTATAACTGGGTCACTGTTCCTGATTCAAAGCCACCACCCAGCAGCTCGTCTATGCACTTACATCCACTCTTATATCTCACCGGAAGTTGTATCTCCATCTCCGTATCCATCGGCGTTGTATCTATCCAATTCAAATTCAAGTGTTTATGTTTATAGTTTATAGTTTATACCATATCAATCAGGAATGGGGAATCAAACAAGCCTTAAGCTTATCCATCGCCATGGTTGCGATCTCGTCCCTGTTCGCAATAGTAACCTCCAGGATATCAAACTCCCTCTTCACCCTTCTCACCAGCTCGTGCTGTGAAGCACGATGAACACTGACGAGCATCGGCTTCTCACTCGCTATCGCACGTTCCACAGCTTCTATAAACCTCTTTGACTTCAATTCCATGGGTCCTATCTCGTCAATAACAATTATATCAGAATAAACCACCGCGTTTAATATCGAGTTAGCACCCAGGCTGTCCAGATCGCCAAGATTCAGGATATATTTCCCCACTCTAATGCTGCCATGTAGCCGGATATGTGCGAGAATGCCCTGTTCTTCGGTACTTATATCCTCGATAGAGAAGCCTATTCTTACTCCTCGTTCTCGAATGTCCGCAGTGAGCATGCCACCAACTGATACACCCATGGCTTTCAAATCCTTTATCAAACTCTTTATGAGCGTTGACTTGCCTACCCTCGGCTTGCCGGTCAGTCCTATCCTCTCCACTCTCAACTCGCATCCCTCACATACACACTCAACTCAAACTCACATTAAACCAGCGGTATCGGCTGCTTCTCTGCTGGTAACATCGGCAATTGCATAGCACTCAACAGCAATCTATCTTCGATCTCCTTCGCACGTTCCAGTAATAATTCCTTACCCGCTGGTGTGAGTGCAAATATCGGAATAGCAGTACCAGCCTGTAAAATCACTCGCTCCTTCGCCAGTTCCCTTATATACCGTGATGCACAGGCAGTAACCAGATCAGCAACTTGAAGGAGCCTCTCTGCATCGCTCCTCGTAATGCCTGTTAGATGTACACCGAATATGATTGCATCTTCACTTATAGCCCGGCATTGCTCGGCATCTTCAACTGTGCACACAGTCACACCCACTCTTTTATAGCCCATACGAAGTGCAATACGCAGTCCCGCAGGCTGATCTATCGCAGGTGGCACGAGTGTTACACCTCCTCTTTCGCTTATGCCCCTCAAAATAGCTCCCACCGGGCTGGTCTCTATTACCCCGCCTAATCTCGCACCTATACCCTGTACTAAAGCAGGATTGGAGGTAATAACAGTGCCAGCACCTTCACAAACCGTAACAGTGGCATCGAGCAGTCCTTTATGAAGTGCGGTCATTAACGTCTCAGAAGCGCCGAAACCAACAAAAACATCTAGCTCCAGCGCCCTCTCCGCAGTACACATGCCGAAATCTCGTATCCTGAACTCCACATTATCTCTGATCACCCGTTCATTTATCTCCTCTATCCCCCTTATCTTCGCCCATAAAGGACAGTATTTCAGTACCGGTCTCCCAATCTCCACCACTTTACCATCCTCCACTACCACCCTTGCTCTTCCCAGCGTCTCTATCACGTGCCTGTCCTTATTACGGTTGTTCATCGATCAACAATTAATAAATAGGAGAAGAGAAGAAAAAGAGATGTAGGGTATAAAATTATGACAGATATAGATACAGAGCGGATAAGGCGTGATTTCACTATTCTGGAGTCTGGTATAATATACATGGACACAGCAGCGACGAGTCTAACGCCCGAACCTGTTCTTGATGCCGTACTGGGCTATTACAGGCGATATAATGCGAATGTGGGTAGAGGCGTCCACAGACTAACACGGCTAGCAACAGCGGAATATGAAGAAGCGCGTAATAAGGTTGCAAAATTCATTGGTGCACGCGCTCATGAGATTGTCTTCACACGGAACACCACAGAAGGTATAAATATGGTCGCATCCGGGCTCAGCATGCATAAGGGTGATAAGGTCGTTATCAGTCTGCTGGAGCACCATTCAAACCTACTGCCATGGCTACGTGCGAAGCGTAAGTTCGGGATAGATATAGAGGTGGTGAAGCCCGCTAACGGCGATAGGAAAAGCTGTGAACTGGGAATCTCGGATTTTGAAGCGGCAATAGATTCGGATACGCGAATCGTAGCGGTCAGCCATGTCTCCAACGCTCTTGGCTCTATTCTACCAATTCGCGCAATATCGAAGCTGTGCCATGCGAATGATGCGCTGTTACTCGTGGATGGTGCACAATCGGTACCTCATCTGCCGGTAGATGTAAAGGAACTGGGCTGTGACTTCATGGCGTTCTCAGGGCATAAGATGCTCGCTCCCACCGGTATAGGAGCACTGTACATAAGAGAGGAACTCATGCCCGGTATAGAACCTCTGAATGTAGGTGGCGGAGGTGTAGAGACCGCTTCTTTCGTTGAATATGAGTTAAAAGGTGCGAATGAGGGGTTTGAGAGTGGTACACCCGATATATCAGGTGCGATAGGGCTTGGTGCCTCAGTTGATTATTTAAATGCAATAGGCATGGAGAACGTGAAGCTAAAAGAGGAGAAGCTGACAAAGGAGCTCATAGAAGGACTACAGAAGATACCTGGCGTTGAACTTTATGGCTACGATTACGATGCATCCTCAAATAAAAGAATAGGTACCGTATCGTTCAATCTTGATGGTAAGAACCCGGATGATGTGGCGCTGCTGCTCGATAATAAAGCGGGTATAATCGTAAGGTCAGGACATCACTGCTGTATGCCGCTGATGAATTATCTCGGTATAGAAGGAACAGTCAGGGCTTCTTTATATCTTTATAATACAGAGCGTGAGGTGAACAGATTACTGGAACTCGTGCGAAAGATAGCTAATGGACTATCTATCTAACTTTCTCCATCCTTACATCCTCATATCCTCTCCCCTCTTCACTCTTCACCAGTTCGCTTAGCGCTTTTAGCTTCACGTCATCCCAATAGACCTTCACAGGCAGCTCTTTTGCTTTCCACAAACGGCGTTTACGGTTCTCAACACCATATCCACAAACTGATCGACTGTAAACCTGCTTAAAAGCCTGTAAACTCCCTTAACGATGCTTTAGCCTTTAATTCGCTTATTATGAAGGTTATATCACCTTCAAAGCACATTGCGAGTATCACGACCTTCAACATCGTTATAGCTTCACTTTTGATAGATTGGAGAATGATATGATGATCTTTTGTGAATGGTTGGTGGAGGGGATTAAACTGTATGTTCAAACTTATCAGGGAACAGATATGCGAAGTAAAGCGGATAA
>JAGGRR010000229.1 GCA_021159465.1 Methanophagales archaeon | reverse complement strand
ATATCGGTATGAAACTTGTTTTAGCCATATCCTCAGATAAAATACATAGATTTATTCTGTCTTCTGTGACAAAGATCGCTTATTTTGGTGTGGTTTCAGGGATAAAGAAAGCCTACAAAGGCTTGCTGGATGGTGACATTTTGGTGTGGGTTAAACGTCTTATACCCGAACATGGTTGCATACATTCCTCTGCTCGAGCTTCTCCCCCTTTAATCATCCTTCGCTTTACTTTTCCACATCGGTCTCATTTTCATTTTCATTCTCATTCGAGATAATTCTGGAAATACAACTCACTGACGAACTTCTCCATAAAATCCTGCTCCTCTTCCAGTTTTATATGCTCTATTCGCTTCGCTACTTCTTCAGCTTCTCTTCGCTTCCGCTTCGAGATCAGAGCCTGCCTGGCGCCTTCCAGTGCGGCATTCCCCACCTTCTTCACCTTCTCACGGGCAATTGGAGGCAGGAGTCCTATACGTATCGCATTATCCGTGTTTGCGAAATTAACGAATCCACCTGCGAGTAATAACAGCTCTATATCATCGAAACTGATGCCATATTTCTCCAGCAATACTCTTACACCAACGGCAATAGCCGTTTTGGCAAGGTTCAACTGGTCTATATCAGTCTCCAATAACTTGATGCCATCAGCTATCCTCAATTCCTTGTCCTTGTTCTTGTCCTCACCCTCATCGCCAGTGAAAGTGAATTTACCCCTGCCATCTATCATTCCATGCTCCAGTAGCTCAGCCAGAGCATCTATCAGACCGGAACCGCAGATACCAACAGGAGGAGCATCTCCTATTGTCTTATATTCAATATTACCATCTACTATTCGCACCTCCTTTATCGCACCCTGCACAGCTCCAACCCCACAGGAGATGCTGGCGCCTTCAAATGCCGGTCCCGAAGCGGCTGAAGTTGCAATTAACCGCTCCCTGTTGCCAAGTACAATCTCAGTGTTAGTTCCAACATCCATCGCTAAGCATATCCCTTTACTCAGATACATCTCCGTTGCCAGCACCACTGCGAGCGCATCAGCACCGATGAAACTGCCTATCAGTGGTAGCCCATAAACTCGTGCCTCAGGGTTAGCCGTGAGCTGGAGCTCCTTTGCTGTGGCGAGTGCCGGCTCAGTACTCTCAGGTTCGTAAGGACTCTTACCCAGAGACTCTACGGAGAAGCCAAAGAATAAGTCTCGCATTACAGGGTTACCCACAATCACGAGCTCATAGACTATATCCTTATCCGCATCGGTCATAGTAGCAATCATATCATTCACTGCGGTTCTTATCTCCCTCACCAGTATATCATGCCCCTGCCTCGCGTATTCTATCCTACTGATTACATTATTCCCGTATTTCGTCTGTGGGTTCTGCTTTGAACTCACTGAAACCACCCTCCCGGTCTCCAGATCAACCAGATAGGCAGCAAGCGTGGTGGTACCGATGTCAATAGCGATACCGTACAGCGCTCCTGTATAATCACCTATATATGTGGAGTTGTAAAATACCCGCTCACCATCACGGTGTACAAAGGGCTCTATTGGTATCCATTTATATTCGCCAGACTCCAGAATGTAATATCCACTCTTTGGTACTCTGACATATATCTGCTCGTCGGTTCGCAATATCCGCGCCTGACATGCGAGTCGCTGGTTTTCTGCTTTGATAAACTTTCTTTCTGAGTCTGTTACAGCAGAGAGTGCATCGGGTGGGGCTTCAACCTCTACTATGCACTGACCACATTTGCCCTCACCGGCGCATGAAGCATCTATTTCTATTCCCAGTTCCTGTAGATAAGATAATATTGTTCGACCCGCAACGAGTTCCGCCTCTCTGGTTTGCCCATCTCGGACTATGATCTTCATCGTGCTAAAAAAGTAGATTAAAGATTAAACAGGTAATATAAAAATAAAAAAGAAAAAAAATGGATTTGATTATTCGAGCGATATTGTGGTCTTCTCTCCCCCTTCCTTCTTCTTTATCTTTACACTGAGCACACCGTTCTTATATGTAGCCTTTGCCGATTTCGGATCCACAGGTACATCAAATGTCACTTCTTTGTAGTATTTCCGCTCGTTCTCTGTCCTTATCTCAAGTGAATTCTCCGTTGCGTGCAACCTTATATCCTTCTTCTCAACACCTGGCAGTTCCGCAACCACTTCGTAAGAATCTTTCTGCTCCACGAGATCAACCAGAGGCTCACGCTGTGGGAACGGTTCTATCCGCCTGAAGGACGGTCTTATATTCCCAAACTCCTTTATCTCTGGTTCCTTACCCGGCTCCTTCGTGAGGGTGAACCCATAAATGAAGGGTCCGTATCTTCTTATCTTGCCTTCCGGCGTCTCCTCCTCAGTCACGAAATTCTTGAACTCTTTCGGCAATTCCTCCTCTAAGCGCTCCATCAAATCCTCAAACGGGTCTCTGAACCAATCTTCGATATCCTGAGACTCTCTCCTCCGTCTTCTAAACTCCTCCTCGAAAGGCAGTGGTAAACCCCGCATCTCCTCGAACATCCGCTCCATATACCGCTCCATCATATCAAATATAGACGGTCTCCTTCTTCTTTCCATCTTTCCTCACTCCTTATCCTTATTATCACATAAAAAAGATTTGGATATGTGAAAATAATTTACAATCATCGCTTCTTCTCATCCTTCACATCATAATCTACATCCACGTAATCGCCCCTCTCACCCTCTTTAGTGCCTTCCTTGCCCTTGTCTTTCGTCTGCTCCTGCCCCTGTCCCTGAGCCTGTGCCTGCTCCTGTGCCTTCTTCGCTGCTTCCTGATACACCACTGCCGAAATCTCATGTAGCGCCTTTGTCAATGCATCCATGTCCTCCTTTATCTTCGCTATGTCTTTACCCTCTAACGACTTCTTTAGCTTCTCTCGCGCCTGCTCCACCTTCTCTCGCTGGTCTTTGCTTATTTTCTCACCAAGCTCGTTTATCGTCTTCTCTGAGGTATAAACAAGGGAGTCTGCCTGATTTCGGAGTTCCACTTCCTCTTTACGTCTCTTATCTGCCTCACGGTACTTCTCCGCTTCCTTCACCATCCGGTCTATCTCTTCTCTTGAAAGCTTGGTTGAGGCGGTTATTCTTATAGAAGCAGCTTTGCCTGTACCCAGATCCTTCGCCGTCACGTTCAAAATACCGTTCGCATCTATATCGAATGTGACTTCAATCTGTGGAACGCCCCTTGGCGCTGGCGGAATGCCATCCAGATGAAACCTCCCAAGCGAGGTGTTATCGGCAGCCATCGGTCTCTCGCCCTGCACGATGTGTATCTCTACCGATGTCTGATTGTCAGCAGCAGTGGTGAATATCTGTGATTTCTTCGTTGGTATTGTGGTGTTCCGCTCTATTATCGGAGTGGCTACGCCACCAAGTGTCTCAACACTGAGTGTGAGCGGAGTAACATCGAGCAGTACTATCTCGTCCTTCACCTGCCCGGCAATTATCCCAGCCTGTATCGCTGCACCGATTGCCACCGACTGCATTGGGTCCACTCCCCCTTCACCTTTCTTACCCAATATACGTTCAAAATACCCGCGCACAATTGGAGACCTTGTAGGTCCACCAATGAATAATATCTTGTCTATATCCTCTGGAGTGAGTTTTGCATCTTCTAACGCCTGTTTTATAGGAGCTTCTACTCGCTTCAATATCGGTTCTATCAGTTCTTCCAATTTAGCCCTTGTGAGCGTGGCTTCCAGATGCTTCGGCTCATTGCCAGAGACAGCAATGAACGGCAGATTTATTGTTGTAGAGACAGAAGAGGATAACTCTATCTTCGCCTTCTCCGCTTCATCCTTTATGCGTTGCATCGCTGTAAGGTCATTACGCAAATCTATCCCCTCCTTCGCTTTAAAACCTTCCACCAACCAGTCTATTATCGCAGCGTCTATATCCGCACCACCGAGATGTGTATCACCAGAAGTAGACAATACCTCAAATACACCCTCTCCTATCTCCATAAGCGTAACATCAAAAGTACCACCGCCGAAGTCAAGAACCGCAACCTTATATTCCCCCTCCTTGCCGAGTCCATAAGCCATCGCCGCTGCCGTCGGCTCATTTATTATCCTCTTCACATCAAAGCCCGCGATCTCACCCGCATCCTTCGTCGCCTGCCGCTGGTTATCATCGAAATACGCAGGTACTGTAATCACTGCAGCGTCTACCTTCTCGCCTAAATACGATTCGGCATCTGTCTTTATCTTCTCCAGTATCATTGCTGAGATCTCCTGTGGTGTGAACTCCTTATCTATAGTCTTCACATATACCTTCTCAGAAGTTCCCATCTTCCTCTTTACTTCCATCACCGTACCTTCTGGATTGATAACCGCTTGCCGTTTCGCTGCTACTCCAACCAACCGCTGTCCATCCTTCGTGAATGCTACCACTGACGGGAACATCTTTCCACCGTATGCACTACCTTCCGCACTGGGTATTATCTTCGGCTCACCACTTTCATCTATATAGGCGGCTTCCGAGTTCGTGGTTCCAAGGTCAATACCTATTATTCTTCCCATTTTCTTCCCCTATCTCACAAATCTACTCTACAAAAACAGATAATAGATGAAGCTTGAAAGAAAAAGTAATAAAATAAGATTAAGAAATGAGAGAAGAAATTAGTATTCTTCTCCCATTCCTTCCATTCCTGGTCCACCTCCTGGTGGTGTTGGTGGTTTCTTCTCAGCACCTGCAGCAATTACATCATCTATCCGCAGAATCATCGTTGCTGCTTCCGTGGCTGAGCTTATAGCCTGCGTCTTTATCCTCAACGGCTCGATTACATTCGAATCTAACATGTTCGCTGGCTCACCCTTGTACACGTCCAGACCATCGTATTTATTTCCATTCTCATGCGCCGAGCGAAGACTGACAAGCGTGTCAATGGGGTCTAAACCGGCATTTTCAGCCAGTGCTCTCGGTATCACCTCCAGAGCATCAGCAAAAGCCTGTATCGCCAGTTGCTCTCTCCCTCCTACGGTCGCGGCATAATCACGCAGTTTGAGCGCCAGTTCTATCTCCGTCGCTCCACCACCTGCTACATACTTGCCATCTTCCAGCGCACATGCAATCACACGCAATGCATCTGTCATACCCCTCTCTAACTCGTCCACTACGTGTTCTGTACCACCACGCAGTAGTATGGTCACGGCTTTCGGATTCTGGCAGTCCTCAACGAATATCATCTCGTCGCCCCCTATCTTACGCTCCTCTACCAATCCTGCAGTTCCCAGGTCTTCCGGCTTTATCTCTTCCAGAGTTGTCAATATCCTGCCACCCGTTGCGCTCGCAAGCTTCTTCATGTCACTCTCCTTCACCCGTCTCACTGCCAATATGCCCTCCTTCGCCAGGAAGTGCTGTGCAAGGTCGTCAATGCCTTTCTGACAGAAGAGTACATTCGCACCACTCGCTTTTATCTTGTCCACCATATCCTTCAGCATCGCTTCTTCCTCATCCAGGAACGCTTTCATCTGGTCTGGTGAGGTAATCTCTATCTTCGCATCCACTTCCGTCTTCTCTATCTCCAGTGCCGAGTTCACCAGTGCTATCTTTGCATTCTCCACAAGCTTCGGCATCCCTGGATGCACCCTCTCCTTGTCTATAACCATTCCCTTTATCAGGACTGTATCCTCCTTGCTTCCCCCTGTCTTCTTCTCCAGCTTTATGTGGTCTGTGTCTATCTTCTTCCCTTTCTCTGCTATCGCCTTCACCGCCTCCACAGCGAGCTCAGTCAACATCTCCTTCGCTACCTCTGCTCCTTTACCGGTCATGGAAGTCATCGCTATCTTCTTCAGCGTCTCTGTATCGTCAGGGTCTATGTTCAGTGCCAGGTCCTGCAATATCTCATATGCCTTCTCGGCTGCCAATCGGTAGCCTGCGACGATTAATGTTGGGTGTACCTCCTGCTCCAGGAGCTCCTCCGCCTTCTTCAGTAATTCACCGCCTATAACTACCGCACTGGTCGTCCCATCTCCAACTTCGTTATCCTGCGTCTTCGCAATCTCCACCATCATCTTCGCCGCCGGGTGTTCTATGTCCATCTCCTTCAATATCGTCGCGCCGTCATTCGTTATGACCACGTCACCCATGGAATCCACTAGCATCTTATCCATACCTTTGGGTCCCAACGTGGACTTCACTGCGTTTGCAATAGTCTTCGCGGCGAGTATATTCCTGCTCTGCGCGTCTTTACCCCTCGTTCGTTCACTACCCTCTTTCAATATCAATATCGGCGTACCGCCCAATTGTGCCATCCTTCATCACCTCTAATTTTCTATATTTATGGTTCTATATAAATATTACTATACTCAACCTATATAAAAATGTATTGCTATCCCTTATATATCCCTTATTGAATCACTGCGCTGTGCCCTGGTAGCATAGTGGCAATGCGCCACCTTGGTAAGGTGGAGACCGCGGGTTCAAATCCCGCCCAGGGCTTATTATACGTCTTATCTCCTTCCTTTTTTTCACTGTCCCACAGGAAAATATGGTTCCAAGCATCTTCTGGCAGCTCTTCCACTAACTTCCACACTTCGACTGGCTCCCCTTTGATAACCTACTTCCGCGTAGAGTAACGACCTCGCTTTCTCTTTCTCTTCCTCTTCGGGACTTCGACCTCTGGACGTTCCAGCCATACCCTCATGTCACCCGGGACGTCTGCGATGTGGAAGGAAGCTTTCGTTATCGAGGCGTTCGAGGAACCACAGTATTGCCGTTTCACACCACGGAATTCGCACTCCCCTTTAAGGAACCCTGATTCGTCAAGGTGAACAGAACCATGAACAGGATTTCTTATCAACACACAGACCTGCCTCTGAATCTCCCTAATAACTCTTTCCTCTTACCATTGCGTTGCAAATTGGAGATGAAATGCTGAAGCGACTGGTGATTGCAATCCGGAAAAACTTTTTCGATATTCGTCTTGTTCACACGCTCATTTAACATTATTTGCCCTTGTAAATATTGAAACGCCTGTTTTAACATACTTCGCGTTTTATACCAGAAAAAATCACTGAAGGAGCTATAAAAATACTTTTAGCTCTTCTGTAACTAACCTTAAGTCATTAAGAACCAATTTCATGAGCATATTGCATCATCATCATCGCTGTTAGTACCAGTATTCATTTAAATCTACGGTTCTTGGAAGTAATTTGACAAAGTCAAGT
>JAGGRR010000228.1 GCA_021159465.1 Methanophagales archaeon | reverse complement strand
ATGTTCTCAAAGTTACTGATAATAGCGCCGCACACGGATGATGGGGAGTTAGGTTGTGGGGGCACGATAGCGAGATTCATAGAAGAAGGGAAAGAAGTTTACTATGCTGCATTTTCAGTAGCAGAGAAATCTGTTCCTGAGGGCTTTCCAAAAAATGAATTGGAAATAGAAGTAAAGAGAGCAATGAAAGTTCTTGGAGTTCCTGAGAATAATTTGTTCATATATCGGTATGAGGTCAGGACATTCTCATATTATAGGCAAGATATTCTGGAAGATCTTGTCAAACTGAAAAAGGAATTAGAGCCTACACTGATTTTTATCCCTTCTTTAAATGACCTTCATCAGGACCATAAGACGATAGCGGAGGAAGGATGCAGAGCGTTTAAGACAGCGACACTGTTGGGATATGAAGAACCATGGAACAACATCAGCTTTAAGACCTCCTCGTTCGTGCCACTTGAAAAGCGACATATAAAGAAGAAAATAGATGCGTTGAAGGAATACAAGACGCAGAGATATAGGAGTTACCTGAACGAAGATTTTATACGTGGTCTTGCGAAGACGAGGGGAACGCAGATAAACAAAGATTATGCCGAGGCATTTGAGGTGATAAGATGGATAATATAACCGTACTTATTACAGGTGCTGGAGCCCCGGGCGCACCAGGGATTATAAAAAGTCTAAGGATGGTTACAGAGAGGGATATAAGGATTATAGGTGTTGATATGGCTTCAGAATCTTCTGGTTTCGCGATGGTTGATAAATGGTATATAGGAGAGAAAGCGGAATCAAAAAATTTTATACCAAGGATATTGGAGATATGCAGAAAAGAGGATGTGGATGTTGTAATACCACTGGTAACGAACGAATTGATGAAGTTTGCGAGAAGCGTATCAGAATTTGAGAGAATAGGCACGAAGGTGGTCATATCGAGCCCGGAAAGGCTGCGGATAGCGAATAACAAGTACCTTTTGATGCAGATTTGTAAAGAAAATGACATACCCACACCGCGTTTTTGTAAGGTGCAGTCATGGAGTGATTTTGAAGAAGCAGTATACGAACAGGGGTATCCTGAATTACCGGTCTGTTTTAAACCGCCGGTGTCACGTGGGTTGAGAGGGTTCAGGATATTGAAAGGAGATGTTGACCGTTTAGATTTATTGATGAATTACAAACCTACAGATGTCTTTACCACATTAGAAGATGTAAGTAAGGTTCTTAAGGATGCAACCCCATTTCCTGAACTATTGGTCATGGAATATCTTCCGGGTAAGGAGTATTCAGTGGATGTTCTGACGAATAAAGGTGAAGCACTGATTGTGATTCCGAGGTTGAGAGAAAAGCTAAAGATGGGTATAAGTTTTGTCGGCACTACCGAGAATAATGAAGCGATTATTGAATATTCAAAGCAAGTAGTGAATTTGCTTGGGCTGGATGGGAACATAGGATTGCAGTTTAAGCTGGATGGGAATGGGATACCGAAGATAATCGAATCAAATCCAAGAGTGCAAGGAACAATCGTATTGTGTACGGCGGCAGGCGTTAATATGGTGTATGACGCGGTTAAATTGGCATTAAATGAAGAAATAGAGGAGTGCCAGGAGGATGTGAAGTGGGGTGTAAAGATGATAAGATATTGGGCTGAAGTTTATGTAAAAAATGGCGAGTTTTTCACCCTGTAAGAACTGGGAGAGGTATGAGAAGTATTTGATGAGTGGAGAATGGCACGTGCACACAAATTATGTTGATGGAGCGAATTCGGTGGATGAATATTGCAAGAGAGCGGTTAAGCTAAGGATTCCGCTTATTGCGTTTACAGAGCACGTGAGAAAGAAGCTTACATACAGATATCATGACTTAGTAGAGGAAATTCTAACGGCGAGAGAGAATTATCCGGAATTAATAATTCTTACGGGTTGTGAGGCGAAGGTGTTAGAGGATGGTAGTTTAGATGTTTCGGCGGACATATTAAGGGAGAGTGAGATTGTGCTTATGGCTTTTCATTCTTTTCCTGCGGATAAGGAGAAGTATGTAGAAGCATTAAAAAAGGCTCTTTCCAACCCACGGGTTGATATATGGGCGCATCCAGGATTGTTCTTAAGAACTAAAAATATCTGTTTAAGCGATGAAGAAGTTGGGGAGATATTTAGTATAGCAAGTCAAAAGAACGTATTGATAGAACTTAATGAGAAATACTGTTTACCCCCCAGGGGTTGGGAGGAGATAGGGAAAAAGAGAGGAGTAAAATTTGTGAGAGGGAGTGATGTTCATAAAGTGGAGGAGCTGAAATAAAAAGGAAGTTAAGCCTTTAACCCCCTCCACCAACCATTCACAAAAGATCATCATATCACTCTCCACTCTCCAATCTATCAAAAGTGAAGCTATAACGATGCTGAAGGTCGTGATACTCGCAATGTGCTTT
>JAGGRR010000227.1 GCA_021159465.1 Methanophagales archaeon | reverse complement strand
TTGAGAATTCAAACAATAACCGCATATCAGATAGTACCATCAGCTCAAACAACGGAACTGGCATAGAGCTTGGGAATTCAAACAATAACCACATATCAGATAGCACCATCAGTACAAACAACGGGAATGGCATAGAACTTGGGAATTCAAACAATAACTACATATCAAATAGTACCATCAGCTCAAACAACGGGAATGGCATAGAACTTGGGAATTCAAACAATAACCACATATCAGATAGCACCATCAGCTCAAGCAAAGGAGCTGGCATAGCGCTTTATGACTCATACGAAAACAGGATAAGAAACAACAAATTCATAAACGGTGGTTTACATGCCGGGACTTATTTATACGGGAACATTGTGGAAGATAATACAGTAAACGGAAAACCGCTTGTTTATCTTGAGGATGAAGCGGATGAACTCGTTCATAATGCCGGGCAGGTAATACTCGTTGGATGCACAAACATCACGGTCATGAATTCTGAACTCACAAATACAAATGTTGGAATTGAATTATTTGAGAGTGATAACTGCTTAATATCAAATAACAATATCAGTTCAAACATCTGGGGTGGCATACTCATCATAGATTCAAATGACAACATAATATACGCCAACAACTTCATAAACAACACATGCAACGCTTATTCTTTTGGTTTAGCAAACATATGGAATTCAACAGAGGAGATAACATACACATACAAAGGTTCAACATATACGAATTACATGGGTAATTACTGGGACAATTATACTGGTTCGGATGCAAATACCGATGGAATTGGCGATACTCCCTATAGCATAGATGGTGACGAAGATTATCATCCGCTTATGGAGCCATTTGAGATTTATTTCGCGGTGCCAACATTTGAATTTGACACAGGACAACCAGCTAATCCATATCCAAGCATTTCAGGCAAGTTCGTAGGCACGATAGAGGCGAATTGCGAGATTGTGACGGACGAACTATACACGTATGCATGCGCTGGGACGGGAGGTCACACCGAATATGCGCTTATATGTAATGATACATGGTGCGCAGAAGCCCCGTGGGGCGTATATGAAAGGGACCGGGAGAAGATAGTATTCAATACTACTGTTGTCTTAATGCCTCACGAGCAATACAATGTAACGCTAATAACAGGCTCTTACCCTCAAATTCACCATAATAAGACTTTAACAATGCCATACGGAGAAATTACATGCACTAAATTTATAGATGCTAATGGGAAAGTGTATCATGATTGGATACCTGCTATAAAGTTAAAAAAAAGCGATTGGGAATCCCAAAGATCTTAATTACGCCTAACTAATTAGCCTTTGTGTCATATAACATCTGGTTTATGATAGAATATAGATAGGAATAGGTGATGTACATGAACCAGGAAGAATTGGAAAGGTCGGTAAACAAATCGGACAGACAGCTATTTATCAATGACCTGAATACCGGTTTTGGACTGTCTCAAGTGGAAGCAGAAGCGCTATACGATAGTGTCCATGAATTTACCAATCCTGCATGATGATGACATTGAGATCAGGCAAAAATACGGCATCGCGGCGGAAATAAGGAATAAGGAATAAGGAACTGCGTCTGTGTGACGAAGCGATATATTTAACCGATAAAGGACAAAAGAATGGTTCGTTTGATAACACAGCAAAAAACCGCTAATTATTTATAGCCCTTTACATGAAGAAGAAAATAGGAGGAGAGAGATGGTGAAGAAGGTAGTTATTATTGGTGGTGGTATTGCCGGGATATATGTCTTGAGGAACCTGCTTGCGAGGCGTGATGATGTGGCAGGTGGACTGGATTTGACGCTGATAAAGCGAGAGCGAAGTGGCTGGGTATCCACCTGCGGATTGCCATTCGCATTAAGGGGCTGGTATGAAATAAAGAGGACGGAGATAAACGAGCCGAAGTTCTTCCTCGACCAGGGTGTTGATTTCAGGACAGAGACAGAGGTTACGAAGTTGAGTCCTGAGGATAAGACCATAACATTGGTAACAGGAGAGGAATTGAAGTATGATTATCTTGTAATAGCCACAGGACGAAGCCCTTCTGTCCCGGATGCGGTCGCAGCGACCGAACTTGAGGGTGTTTATACATTCAACAATGAGACTGACGCGGAGAGGATAGAAGCTGCGATGGAAGGTGCGAAGAATGCATTTGTTCGTGGACGTGGGATAATAGGACTGCAAGCAGCGGTGGCATTTGCAACGAGAGGGTTAAAGACAACCGTTCTTGGCGGTCCTCCTTCGCTTCTACCTTCCAGTTTGGACCCCGATATGGGAGATATGGTGAAGAAGTGGCTGGAAGAGCAGCATGGGATCAGGTTTATACTCGAACGTAAGGAGATAACAGCGGTTAAGGGAGAAGGGGGGCGAGTGAAGTCAGTGGTGATAGGCGAAGGAGCTTCAGCGAAGGAGTTACCGGCTGATATAGTCGTTATAGCAAGGGGGATGAAGCCGAATACGAAACTCGCTGCTGACGCCGGTATAGAAACAGGTGAGAGCGGTGGGATTGTTACTGACAGCGCGATGCATGTGAAGAAGAAGAGTGGACGAAGTTATCTCAAGGATGTCTTCTCACTTGGTGATTGCACTGAGGTCATAGATGCTATTACTCACAGACCGAGGCTGAGCCAGCTGGCATCTACGGTGGTAGTTCAGGCAAAGGTCGTTGCTGATAATATATTAAGTGATATTAGTGCTCAACCATCATTATATTCTATCTGTGAGCCTTGTCTGAGTCCAACAGTAGCAGAGATAGGGGGCTTGCTCGTTGGCTCGGTTGGCGTGACATCAGAACTGGCTGCAAGGGTGGGTATAAAAACATTGAGTGGAGAGGCGACGAAGCTTGTAAAAGCACGATACTTCCCGGGTGCGAAGCCACTAACAATGAAGCTCCTATTCGAGGCATACACACATAAATTAATAGGTGCGCAGATGGTTGGTGAATCTACCGTTGCAGAGCGAGTAAACGAGCTGGAATTAGCTATCCGCGCAGGCATGACTGCGGAGGAGATGAGGAATACCGAACGTTGCTATGACCCTTCTCTATCATTGCTCATAGATGTGACGATAGATGCTACAGAGAAGGCTATCGGCATCAGCCCTGTATATTAGTATACAATAAATTTGTATAGCATACTCTGTTTACATTTACATCTTCTCTTTCAAGTCGATGAAAGAGGGACACACGACCGAAACCTGCAAAGTCTTCAAAACGGGAATGGGATTCTTACCCGAAGTTGACGATGTAAACGCGCTTCTAACAGGATTCCCGCCATTAAGTTGTTTTTTTAGTAGAGGTTTCTTTTATTACTGGATAACGGCAATCAAGTTTTTTATAAATGATAAAAACTTTTCTTAAACGCGGGTTTTTACTGCAATAGCCTTTCCGCACTCGGGACATCTATTTCCCGCCGTTATGCGATAACTAACCACGTCAAACCCATATCGCTTGATTAACGTTGCACCGCAACGTGGACAATAAGTATTCTCATAAGGATGCCCGGGGACATTGCCGAGGTAAACATAATTCAAACCCTCTTCCTTCCCTATTTCCCATGCTCGTTCCAGTATCTCAACAGGTGTTCTTCCTTTATAAAGACCTAATTCAAGCGCCCTGTACGCTGGATAATACTGCGTTACATGCCATGGAGTGTTTTCTCCGGTGTCTTTCCTGATTCTTGAAGCTATGCTCCTCAAACATTCTTCATCATCGTTCACACCCGGTATAATGAGCGTTGTAATCTCAATATGAACTCCCTTTCTCTTTGCTTCCTTTATATTCCGCCATACGAGCTCCACGTCAGCGCCACAATATTCCCTCACCGCTTCTTCACAGCCCTTTACATCCACATTCATTGCATCTAACCCGTGCTCCACCAGCATCCTTAGCGCTTCAGCACACATGTAGCCGTTCGTCACGTATGTATTATAGTAGCCCTCCTTTTTCGCGAGTCCAAAGACGTCGAGCGAGTATTCGAGAAGCAAAGTGGGTTCGTTAAAGGATATAGAAGTCCCATGGCACCCCTTTTCTTTCGCCATTCGCACGAGTTCCTCAGGCGAGATATAATTACATCTCGCAGGATTGGGAACGGATTTGCTAATCGTCCAGTTCTGGCACCAGGGGCAGGAGAAATTGCATGAGTAACTGCCTACTGTCAATGCCTTGCTGCCCGGGAAGAAATGGAAAAAAGGTTTCTTCTCTATCGGATTAGCACTTATAGAGGAGATATCGCCATATTCCAGGGTGTAGAGTTTACCATCAATATTCATCCGTGTTTTACAGAATCCCGAGTTGCCTGCGGCAATTTCGCAGAACCTCTCACAGCTTTCGCATCTCACTTTCATGGATTCGAGTTGCTCGTACAGCAAAGCCTCTTTTATACACGGATTTCCTCGAATAAATGTTTTTCCCTCTTTCCCACTTTCAAACGTTTTTAATAACATATTCCTTAGTGTCTAACATAAACTTTACCCTGGATAATTTTGTTAGCGGGCTTTCCATGATAAACAGCTTCGCGGGCAAAAGTTTCACCACACTGCGGGCATTTTAAATCGCCTCGTGTGTAATCTTCGGCTATCCTGTCTTTGTAGCATTTTATCAATGAACCGAGACCTGCTTTTTGGTACTTGTAGAGTAAAGCATGACATTTAGCACAATAAACCTTTATTATGTGTGTCCTTCTTCCCTTCTTTGTGGGCATAACTTTGTAGGTTTTTCTGTTAGCAAGTCAGCCTCGTAAGAGCCATTTTCCGCTTTCTTGGTTGGGGTGCACCCCTAAAAGTATACAGTAAGTTAGGAAATAAAAAGAAAGGGGTTGCAACATATGAAAAGAAGGAGAACCTACACGAGGGACTTTAAAATCTCAGGTTCTATCCCAATCTTGTGAAGGGGTTGAAGATAACCCGATTGAATCAGGTATAGGCTTCCGATATCACTTATATCCGTCTATCGGACGATTTCGTCTACCTGGCGGTAATCATGGACCTTTTCAGCAGGGAATGCATCGGATGGAATCTGGATAGAAGCCTTCACACAGAGCTGGCGTTAAAGGACGTATACAACAAAAAGAGGCTACATTCTACCATAGGGTACCGCTCTCCCATAGACTTCGAGAAGGAGGTGCGTGCATCGGAGGTTTTAAATACTGTTTCTTAACTAGTTGTATACTAACAGGGGTGCACCCCACAGTGGCTGACGATAAATTCTCAAAAGGAATCATAGATTATGTTTTCGAGTGTCAAGCAGATAAACCTAATATTTTGAAACGAAAAGAAAGCAGCGAGTTGGAATTCAAAGAGAATTTTAATTGGGGCAACAAAGCGGAATACGGGAAATTGTTTTGTTCTTTCGCAAACAATAAAGGAGGGTACATTATTTTTGGAGTTAAAAATAAACCCCGTGAATTAGTTGGTCTTCGAAACGATAATTTTTCAAGAAAAGACCCTGACAGAATGACAGAATATTTAAATTCGCATTTTTCTCCTACTATTGAATGGGCATCATGCGACCATGAAATAGAAGGAAAGAAATTTGGGATAATATATATTTACCCTTCCAAAGAAAAACCCGTAATGTGCACCAGTAATGATGCAAATGTGATAAAAGAGGGTGAAATATACTACCGATATTCTGGAGAAACAAAAGTTATTAGAGCCACTGACCTTCAAAAAATAATCAATGAAAGAATAGAAGCCGAAAGGAAATCATGGCAGGATATAATTCGCCTAATAATCTTGCGTTGTTAAATTTAAATAATGGCACACTTGAAAGAGGTGGAACCAAAGTTCTTATAGATGAAAATTTAGTTTCAAAAATAAAGTTCGTTAAAGC
>JAGGRR010000226.1 GCA_021159465.1 Methanophagales archaeon | reverse complement strand
TTATTAACTCTCAAAATTATTTGTTGGCCGTATATCTTAACTTCTATCTCATATTCTTTCCCTTCGATGATTTCTTCACTCCTC
This sequence comes from Methanophagales archaeon, assembly GCA_021159465.1. Classification (NCBI taxonomy): domain Archaea; kingdom Methanobacteriati; phylum Methanobacteriota; class Methanomicrobia; order Candidatus Methanophagales; species Candidatus Methanophagales archaeon. The sequence continues at coordinate 6,039 of JAGGRR010000226.1, read as the reverse complement.
CCAGCAACCTCTAGGCCGTTCCAACCAATTCCTTCTTTATACCTAACTATTACATAAGCGTGCCCATATCCCCCAATCCCAATTGAATAGTATTCTTTTGTTTTAGGATCATAACCTATAATCACCCTCCCTGCAACATCTTTATCTTTAATTTTATTAAATTTAACCCGCGCCTTTATCAGACCATTTTTCATAGTATCTTCAAACAAAACTATACCATAAGGTGCTGATGGAATCTTAGATCGAATCTTAATATCTGGGCCCGTATATATTGCAGTGTATCCTTCAAATCGCCATTTTCCAACGATGGCCACAAAATTGTTGACTTTCTTCATTTTATCAACGTCAATCTATCATTATTTTCAACGTATAAAAGAATAACGCAGGTTGCGACTTGAACAAGATTTTCATCGCCTGCAATTTCGGACAACGCTCCGCAAACATACGAAGTTCGGCTTTGTTGAATTTGGACGTAACGTAGCCGTATATCCTATCCGCTGTTAGGTGAGGTGCATCTTTTATCCAAATGCAAATTTCCGACGTTTATTAAGGTCATCAAAACTAACCTCATTCACATCGAAATGTTCAGGATTAAATTCTCCACCGACCCAATCTAACATTTCTTCATGTTCCTCATAGTCTGGATTATTTATAGCCTCTAAGAATTCTTCATAGCCCCAGATTCCTCCACAATCTTCAGGTGGGCATGCCCTTTTCCCAGTGATACATGCAGGATATTCAATATTTTTGTCTCGAGGAAGTATCTTTTCCAATTGTATCTTATGCTCCCAGTTATCTCCAAAATCATAGGTGTAATTTGCTATTCTGTTTTCCATAGAAAACCAGTCAGCAATCTTTTGCTTGTGCTCTGAAATAATTTCTTGTCCAAAAAACTCTGCTTCCTCAGTTGGGGTTCCTATCCTCACATTTTCTCCAGTAGAGGGATGACGCATCTTAAATTTATGGAGGTGATAATCTTCCCAGCCCATCGCATCCTGAATAGCAACGTGTAAATCCCAAAATGTATACGTTTCTGGAACCTGTATTCGCCACCAGATTGGTGGCTTAATGCCTTTCAGCGTAATCTTAAATTGGTATACCTTATCAACTATGGAGTGCACCCCAAGATGATGATTTGAGAACGGTTTATGGAATGCCTTAACTATCTTTTATTGGAATCAGATAGAAGCTCCCTATCTCTGGATTTCTAATTACAAAAAGATGGGTATTTTATTTGAAAAGTTATGGCACAGTTATTTTAAGAAAACAATTGATACATTAAGCGATTATTGACCTGATAAGGGATTTTTTTCAGCTGCGAGTGTATGAGGTTTACGATTTTATAGAATTTATCGCCAATAAATTATTCCGGTGAAGACAGCGAAGTCAAAGTTAACCCGAAATTTATGTTAGTTTCGTGCTCTGCGTTCGTCATATTACCTTATTAGTAAAGCATCAAAGGTGGGAATTATTAGAATATGACTTGCATGGCAGATAACGGCGAACATACGCAGAGGGCATTTGAAGAAGCTGCCCTCACCCTCACTTATGCTATTTAAAGAAAAAGAATCACTCATTTCTGTTATCTTACCAGGTGGTTATCAACCCCAGAACCGTCTCGTGCTCGTGTATTGCCGCTCTGCCTCCAGTATATAGCGATATAATCTCCATTCTGAGCCTTCTGCCTTCCTTATTATTCTCGATGCCGCTTCTGGACCTATACCACGAGCAGCGAGTGCAATTACCGCAGGGATGCCATGCGAAAGCACAAGATTCGCATTTCGATATACACGCATCACCCGTTTCTTTTCCACTTTCGCTTCCTCTTCACCCGTACCTGTACCTGTACCCCTCACTGCCATGATCTCTTCATTCTCCCAGGGCTTCAAAGCCGCAATCAAACGCGAATTACAGACCGGACAGATGAGCGATTCACTACCGAGCTCCACAATCGTCCTCACTCGTCTGACCGATTGCCAGCGCTTACAATTCAAACAGAATAAAATCACCCTGTCGTTCATTATTCTATTCCTCAGTGCATCTATAATCAAACTCTCACCGCGCTCCGTTGCCAGAACATCTCGCCAGCTCGAATACCCGGATGCACCAATAGGGGTTTGCGAATCCGCGAAAATGACCTTCAAATAGCCTGATTTCAGACCTCGCACCACCTCCTCTGTACGTCCCACATCCAGCTTATCTGAAAATATCCCTTTCACCGTCTCCTCGTAGATCGGCGTGCCCGCAAATATCTTTACCAGTTTATCTAAGGAAACACCGCTTCTATCGTAATTCTTACGCAATGCACCAAATCTCTTCGCCACATTCAGTAGCTCCCATTTGAATAACAATGAGTTCTTCAATGTCTTTTCTATTATCGTGCGAATAAATTTGGGCTCCAGTGCTCGGATCGTCTCCTCTATTGCTTTTCTATCCATCTTAAGCCCTGATTTTAGCTTTATTCGATATGGATCTATCTCCATTGCGATATCAGTGCCGAGTCGTGCACCGAGCAGGGCGGTTATCACTCTCCCTAATGTCCCGTTCACAAGATGCCCCAGACATGCATTTATCACTACCTCTTTACCATTTCCATTCAGCTCCACAAGCAGCATATTCGCCGTTGGTACTGCATGTCCTTCCTCTATCTGCCGCTGTATCAGCTCCACAACCGACTTGAGCGTTGGTGAATCGGCGAACTTGTGAGGATTAGATGCGATTTCGGCTCGTAACTCACCCACTTCCTGCGCAATATCAAAAGGAACAGGTATCTCTTCTCCTTCCCAGTTCGGTATCTCACCCTCCTTCTTCGCTCCTGGCTCCACCTTCAGCCGCTCTCCTGTACTTATTTCTGCTGCTCCCGCTCCCGTTACTGCTCCTGCCCCTGCCCCTGGAACTGTATCAACTATCCGCCATGTCTCACCTCTCGCAACGAATAATGCGCCAGGAGTGGCGAAATTATGTACGAATCGCTCATCCAGCATGCAGATCAGCTTACCACTCACAATATCAATCACCTCATATCTCTTCTCATCGGGAATCATCGAGAGGTTCTCATAGTAATACTCCCTTGTGGTTCTGCTTCTCTTTACATGCGTATGCGCTCCATCCACTCTTGATAATAATAGCCCTTCATCCTCCAATTGCTTCACCACTCGCTTCACTACATCAAGTGAAACATCACGGTAGGGATATGCGCCCCGTATAAAAGAGTGAAGTTCCGGGAGTGATATCGTGCTTGTGCCGTAATCGAGCAGAATACCGCAAATTTGATGCGCCATGACATCAAGCGAGCCGATCGTCATTTTTTGCGGTTCTATATCGCCCGATTTCGCTCTACGTGCTATCACCAGCGACTCAGCAACGTCATCGGGTGTAAGTGCAATGATCATGCCATGCGAACTCTTCTGGTATGAATGTGATGCCCGACCCACCCTCTGCACCAATCTCGTCACCTCACGTGGCGATGCATACTGGATTACCAGATCAACAGAGCCGATGTCAATGCCGAGTTCCATAGAACTGGTACAGATAAGCCCTCTTATCTCGCCACTCTTCAGTTTATCCTCTGCCTCCAGCCTCGTCTCTCGCGAGAGTGAACCGTGATGGACACCAACCAGCCCGGGTTCGAACCTGTTAATGGAAGAAGCAAGCATCTCCGCAGCTCTTCTCGTATTTACAAATATCAAACTCGATTTTGCACTCTTCACCGCACCGGTTATTGCTCTTATCTGGGCATCTAACTCCGTTCCTGGACATAAAATATCTATCTCCATCTCCCTTCTTGTACTTGCATTCACAACTGTCATCGTACCAGTTCGTCCCGCGAAGTATCTCGCCACTTCTTCTGGGTTGCCAACCGTGGCAGATAGGCATATGCGCTGGAAATCACCTGAGAGTCGTGCTATCCGCTCCAGTGCAATTGAAAGCTGTGCACCTCGTTTTGAATTCACAAGTTCATGTACTTCGTCTATTATCACATGCTTCACAGATTTCAAATTCTCACGCAGCCTCCGACCCGGTAATATCGCCTGTATCGTCTCTGGAGTAGTAATGAGCATATCAGGCGGGTTTACAGCTTGCTTTCTCCTCATATACGCGCTGGTGTCACCATGGCGGACCTCGATACTGATGCCCAGCTCCTCACCCCAGCGCTTTAACCTCAATAGCATATCACGATTCAAAGCGCGCAGGGGCGTGATATAAAGTGCGAGAAAGCCACCCCTTTCATACCCCAGTAGCCTGTGGAACACCGGTAGAATCGCCGCTTCGGTCTTACCAGAGCCTGTGGGTGCAATGAGTAATACATCTTTACCTTCAAGAATGAGCGGTATAGCTAATTTCTGAGGTTCTGTAGGTGTAGGTTGTGAAAAGGACTTCACCAATATCTTACGAATCCTGGGGTCAAGCTGTGAGAAAGTCTCATCCTCATCCATCTGTGAATTTTGCTGTGAACTTACGGGTGCAGACGCACATCACTCCTTTATATAAAAATTGGTTGACTGCCTATAAAACATTTTGTTTGGTTATGTCTACGAGCTTCACCACGGTTCTATTGCAGGTATCCAGTCATAATAAGCCCCCATTAGCGTCGGTGAATGCGTGAGAGCACACGTAATATTTCCCAAGTTATCACCCTCTTTCTTTGATAGACTTTTAACTCAAAACCATAAACCTTTTTATATAGATACTTCAAATATATTTGAAATATTATGACCAAGACCATGGTAGAGAAAATGAAACTAAGCGTGAAAGTTATAGGGACGGATCCGCCATGCCCGCGATGTCACCTGACTTACGAGCTGGTGGGTGTGCTTGCAGAAGAGCTTGGGATAGATGTGGAATTGGAGAAGCTGGTCGTGGGAACGACAGAGGCGGAGCGATATGGGAGATGCGTATCGTTAAGGCAGTTTGCGGAGCTCGTAGGTGAGCCGATGCCTGATATAAGCGATGAACTTGCGAGGGGTGATGCCGAGGGTTTGGATCGAAAAGCGAAACCACTCCTCGAACGGCATCCGGACAGCGGTCTTGTTTTAGCACCCGCAGTGGTGATAAATGATGAATTAAAATTCTTCGGGCAGGTTCCGCAGAAGGAGGATTTGCGAGTAGCGCTGCTGGAGGCGAAGTCAATAGAAGGAGGTGAAGCATAATGCCTGTATCGATAGATTTTTTGACAGCGGCAATTGTGCTGCTGATTACCGGGCTTGGCGTGGGATTTGCGAGTGGACTGCTCGGTGTCGGCGGCTGTTTCATCATGATTCCCGTTCAGGTCTGGGCATATACAGCTTTGGGTATACCATTCAATACTGCGATGGCGATTGCCTTCGGCACGAACCTGTTCGTGGTGCTTCCCACTGCGGCAAGCGGCGCTTATGGGCATACGAAAAAGGATGCAGTATGGTGGAAAGCGGCGATTTTTCTCGGTGTATCTGGCGCAGTAGGTGCGGTCATTGGTGCGACCATCGCAACAACGCTCGTGGGGATGGGATTGGGTTGGATTCTCAGTATAGCTTTCGGCTCCGCAATCATTGCCGGCGCAGTCAGAATGCTCACAGCGAAACCCCCGGAGGTTACCGGTAAGAAGCCCGTAGACAGTCCGCTGTTATGGATTCTCTGGGGCGTTCCGCTCGGCATCGTTACCGGTATCATCGGCATAGGCGGAGGCGTGCTTATGGTGCCTGTGATGGTCGTCGCACTCTCATTTGGAATCCACCGCGCAGTTGGCACTTCCACTGCACTGATGATATTCACCTCCATCGGTGGACTCATTGGCTACATCTACAACGGTTTAAAAGCGGGCATACCATTCGTGTTCCACAATCTTCACATGCTGGGATACATGAACCTTGAATCATGGATTCTACTCGCGGCAACGAGCGTGCCTATGGCTCAGGTAGGCGTCCGAACAGCGCATAAACTGCCCGCAAAGCAGTTGCGATACGTATTCATCGTCGTGATGCTCTATATGGGCTGGGTGATGATAAAAAAGGGATTGGGGATTACACTGCCAATATAAATTAGGAATAGCGAAAAAATGTT
>JAGGRR010000225.1 GCA_021159465.1 Methanophagales archaeon | reverse complement strand
TTGTGCTTTTAGAGACATTTGTAGAAAAGCAACGCTTTTTTGGCACTTGTTATAAGGCAGCAAATTGGATCAAGGTAGGTGAAACCTGTGGTAGAGGCAGAAATGACCGTTACAATAAGAAGGATAAATCAATAAAGGCTGTATTTGTTTATCCGCTGTATAAGCATTTTAGGAAGTTGCTAAACAGATAGATGAGTAACAATCATACACTGGTGGCATTTGTAAAAACTACTTATCACTTTTTCCCAAATCTTTTGTCATGGATTAACACCATCAAGGATCCCAGAGATACTGCCAAGACTAATTACCCACTAAAAGACTTAATTTTAGTAGGTCTTTTGCTATTTATATTTAAATTAGGAGCAAGAAGGCAAATCAAGTTCAGGTTAAATGACCCAATTCTTATTAAAAACCTTCAGTGTGTATTCCAGTATAAGTCAGAAAAGATGTCTCATGGTGATACCTTAAATGAGCTTTTGTGTAAGATTAATCCAGATAATTTCTCTAACATTCGTATCCTTATGATAAGGAGAGCTTTGAGAATGAAGTGCTTTGAAAAGTATCGTTTCCTTGATAAATATTACCTTTTAGTGATTGATGGAACAGGACACTTAAGTTTTTCAAAAAGACACTGTGATCAATGTTTAAAGAAAAAGCTTAAAAATGGGGAAATTATTTATTATCATCCTGTCCTTGAAGCAAAGTTAATCCTGCCATTTGGTATGGCGCTCTCTCTAGAGACTGAATTTATTGAGAACACCGATCCTTCAGCCTCTAGACAAGATTGTGAACTTAAGGCCTGTTATCGACTTTTGCCTAGAATAAAATCACGATTTCCTCAGCTAAAAATCTGTATTGTTTTAGATAGTCTCTTTGCCAACCAACAGATTATAGGAATGGCTGAAAAATATAATTGGAAATACATTATCAATTTTAAATCGGGCTCTATTCCCACTATTGCTCAAGAGTTTGAAGCACTTTTGCCACTTCAACCTGAAAATAAGCTGACTTATAGGCAAAAGGATATATGCCAAGATTATAAGTGGGTTACAGAAATTGAACATGAAGGGCATCTAGTAAATGTTTTATCATGCCATGAGACAAAAAAGAATGAAGCGCCTAAGAAATTTGTTTGGCTGACCAATCTAAACATTACACAAAAAAATTGTTTTATTATTGGCAATGAAGGAGGTAGAAAGAGATGGAAGATTGAAAATGAAGGATTTAATATGCAAAAAAATGGGGGGTATAATCTGGAGCACGCTTATAGCAGCAATGTTTTAGCTGTAAAAAATTTTTATCTATTATTACAGATTGCCCATATTATAGCCCAATTTATGGAATATGGGCTGTTAGGTAAAAAGGTAATTCGAAAGGTTTATGGAAGTGTAAGAAATGTGGCCTACAAACTTTTAGAAGAATTTAAATCTGCTTTCTTGGATAATTCTGCCATTGATTACCTGAATAAAAAAATTTGGGTCTCTTTTGATACTCAGTGAAAGTTTAATGCTCCAGATTGCCCCCTCTCCAGTCCTTGATTATTTAAACACTATTCCTTTGTCCAAATATCATGCCCATTCTATTTCACTTTTATTTTTCAATTCCCCTTATATTTTTTATTTTTGATTCTTCAAGGCTGCCACACTACCCCTCTACTTGACATGAGAACCTTAAAGTTGATACTATAATGTTTG
>JAGGRR010000224.1 GCA_021159465.1 Methanophagales archaeon | reverse complement strand
ATCACCTGTTCTACTTCCCGGGGCGATACTTGAACTTGTTCTCCTTCCTTCGTGACTATCTTCACCAATTCGTTCTCTCTGAAAACCTTACTCCCAAAACCCGAAACTACAATATTGCGAAGCCGTCGTTCTATCATTTACAACCACAACCCCTCCGGAACAATCCTAAAGATCACGTAGGGCAAGAAAACAAGATTTTGTCATTTAAATGCTTTTATAACACCAAACCCCTGCGAAACGCCTTTTCCTAAGCCAAAGAAATCAGGCATCCTGAAATTCACCCTGAACTCCCCACCAAACCCTATCAGCGGTATAGCCTTATACTCCACCTGCTCATCATATAAAAGCGAATGAACATAAAGCTTTCTATCCACCACATAATCCAGACTCTTGCACATCGAGAGGATATTACCCACGAGGATACCGTTCAAAAACTCCTTCTTCTCTTTCCAATCTCTTATCGCTTTGTATCTTTCATAATTACCGGGATTCAATGCGAGCCAGTGTGTTAAGAATTTATAATGACGGTTCTCTCGGCATGCTCCCAGTTCCCCTCTCAAAGCGTTCATTTGCACGCTTTCTACTTTATACGTGCTACCACCCAGTTCCAGTTTATCTATCTCATCCGCGATCCTCTTGAGTATATCCGCTCCTTCTTCTATACCCAAAATAATTGGTGTGCCTTCTATTATCTTGTATTGCACCCTCGGATAGGTGTATAAATAGCCCGCTTCTTCGATGTGATGATGTAAAATCGGATATTCCTTGAATTTGCTGGCTATGTAACCGCGCAACCTGGATGCCCCTTCTTTTACTGCTCTTTCTGTATTGAGTACCATTACCAGTATCTTCAAATTCATCTTAGAACTTAGAACTTAGAACTCAGAGCTTGGGGAACTCCGATTTTCTCATTAAGCCTTTCGCATCCTCAACCACCAGTTCTACATATCCTCTCACGCTTTCAAACATCCTCTCCGCATCTTCTCGCTTCACTGGCACTAAGCCATGAGCAAGTATGGAATTGTTCCTCTTTGACAGAAGGTCCTGCATCTTCTTATCCTCTAAGAATTTCTTACCCACCTCATCCCCTAAATCTTGTAATAACTCAAAATCTTTCCTCAGCGGTAGTTTTATCTTCCTTTCCTCGTCTCGCAACTTCTCATACTTCTCTATCGTCTTCTTCTCCAGCTTTCCCAGAGTCTCCAACTGCCATACGTCCACATCCGAACTGTTTATCTTGTACCTGGTTCTCAGCACAGATTGCCCAATTAACTCTATAATTCTATAAAGTCGTGCAACTGCGTCATCGTATTTGCCCTCTTCCATCCTCCTTCGGGCGTTGTTCATTAAATCAACCAGTATAAAATCTTGTTTCTCCCTCGCATTCATTAACCGCCCTAAAAAACTTTTGTTATACGCCGTTTCCCCGGCTTTAACTCCCGCCAGCATCTGAAACGCCTTCTCGTGCTCGAATTTATCCCACAAATCGTAAGCCTTAACAAGCTTCTTATACTCTTCTTTATCCTCTAATGCCACTATCCGATCTAAATAGCCCATAGCTTCACCGAATCTATAAGAATTAAACGCTTCTTTAGCACGGTCAAGCAGGTATTTGTCATAAGCGGCAAACAAATTCTGCACCCTCGCTGCCTCCGTATCCGGAGTTACAACACCATTTTCACCTCTCTTGCCCGCTACTAAACTCAATTTCTTCTGATACAACATGGCACAAATAGCAGCGCTTGTGGTCATCGTTTTTGTCCCCGAAGTATAGTCTATGATTATCTCATTCCCTTCTTTCTCTTCCTCCTTTATTTTTTCCTCTATTTTTGTATAACACTCATAAAAATCGTCTATATCCTTCAATCCGACAAATTCGTAATTCTCCAATTCCTTACCCTTCTTCTCATAATATTGCTCCTTTAGCGACTCTACTGTCTCTATACTCTCTTCAGAGCCAAAAAATACAATCTTATCTGGATTATAGATCTCAATTGAAGACAAAAGACCATGTGCTAAATTTCTTACCTTTTTCTCCTTATCTAATCCCACTCCTGTTCCTACGGTCATGAATAAAGCCCGTTTCATCTTTAATCCCCCACTTTAGCTTTACTGGCTTGCTTTTCGAATCTTATCTTCAACCACCCCAGAGGATATTTTGGCTTTCCATCTTCAAATACTAAACGGCGAGTCTTGGGG
>JAGGRR010000223.1 GCA_021159465.1 Methanophagales archaeon | reverse complement strand
GGAGAAGTGCGATTGCCAATAGCCCTAAATCCGTCAGGATAGGGCGGAAAGGGCGGCAGAGGCTAAAATACTTAGGTTGGGATTGTTAATCGAGGTGCTCGAATGCATGGGGCTGAAACTTGATATGCACCGATGGATGCAAAGTTCGGCTGTTTCAGTACGCTATCGCGCACACCTCTATATTTCCGGCAGAGTTGTCTTTTAATCACTCTTAGTTCTTAGTTTTAGTTAGTATGCGATTGAAGAAGGAAAAGGGTATAATTGTCGCATTTGTATTTGTATAGCTCACTTCAAACAAAGTTCATTGACGAGCAATTTTTTTGAGTTCATCGTAGACACCTTTTTCCTGTAACCGCCGCGTGGCGAAGACGGAAGCGATGTATTGGTAATATTGAGCACCGATCTCCAATCTAAAAGTACCCATGATCTTCCGCATGAGCACATGCTCCCTGATAACCTGTTCGCTGAGATTGTTTGTTGGCTCCATACATAGATAAAGCATGCACGTATACCAGTTTCCAAGACCATTCCTGATTCAAACTTTAAGAAAGTTTGATCAAAATGCTTTGCTATCAGTCGTTTCCCTATCCCAGACTTCTTTCTGCCGTTTCCGCTATTCCATGGATGGCGATAGGTCTTTACCGAGGAACTCTTTTAGCGCCTTGAATTTTTTATGAATGGCTTCTGACAGCTCCTTACCCCTGGTTGTTCAACGAACGCGTCTACTTCCCTTATCTGGTGCGCCCAGCATCGCTGTACGACTGGGATGATATTGTAGGCACGCCAGCCATCGACAACACCCGCACCATTGATGTCCAAGCCGAAAATCTCACGCAAAACGTCCCCGGCCCTTGAAGGTCCGATCGCTACCACCACTTCGTCATCAGGCGTCCTGAAAGTCCAGAGCCAGTAATTTTTACAAGAACCAGTATCCCCGTCTCGTCCATATAATTCCACTCCGCATTTCTGACTTTGTCGCTATTCAGGGAATAGGCAGTCTTGCAGGCTGCTCCTACACGGAGGATAGCATCCTGAATGCCCTTTGGTGTGATCTCAAAAGTATTGAGATGGAAAGCAAAATCCTTGATTCTGCAAAGAAGAAGAACACCGCAGAGACTAAATTTCAACATTATCAGATAAACAAGCAGATTCACGCCGAATCTACCCTTTTGAGGGCATTCCGCGTCCTTTGCGGTGAACTCATGACCGCAGTCCTAGCATTTATACTTGTGACGATTGAACTGAATGACCACAATCTTAGGAGGCGAAGGGATCCCTTCGATTACCTGCTTTTCAACGCTACGCTCCTCTAAATTGGTACTGCCACAGTGGTTACATTGGTCGGCAGTGACCTCAACCACCCTGTCGGGCTCAGGTGTTGGCCTGGTTGCACCTCTATGCCCATTTGGAGCACCATGCCTCTTTTGCGAGTTCCTGGATTTTGATTCCTTATTGTATCTTTCTGCGGAAGGAGGAGTATGTGGATTCTCGTATCTGGCGAGTTTCGCTTTTAGCTCTTCTATTTGCTTTGCCTGTTCTGCAATTATCTTTGCTTTCTCATCGTTATCTCTCTTCAGCTCGGCTACTGTCTCCTCCAGCTCTTTTTACCCGGAGTATCAAACTTTGATACTCGATTGCCAATATTGACATCACTACGCGCCGACTTTTCGCCATCAAAAAGACAATGCGGCACACATATTTAAGTACCTATGTTTCCACTCTAAATCTCGCTGGTGGATTGCCACCCTAACCGTTATTGCAAGAATATCGCATAGAAAGTTTTAAAAGTAAAGGATAGCTATACAAATACTCCTCTTTAAATACCCTGTTTAAGTCTGTGCGAAAACGGGCTACCCAAATATCTTTATCCTCATACAAGATATAACAACCCAGCATGAACACGCGAAATTGATGTACTATATTATCCCTCCGGAATCCTGTAACCTCTAATGCATGTTCCTGGTATTTCCCCCTTCTCTATTTTAGATGCAACACCTATTTTCACAAAAATATCTCGGAATTCCTCAAACTCATTGCACAATATTCTATACAGATTATTTATCAGGACATCATCTGAGATTTTAACAAAGTGTGCCATATCTCTGGAAGTACTCCTCAAAATTATGCTTCATCTTATCATCCACATATACTTCACCTTCAATCGTCCTGTTATGCAGGAACTCAAATATCTCTGTTATTCTGAGTATCGAATACATCCTCAGGGACACCTCTTCAAGCATTTTCTTATCGGCATCGCTCAACTCTTCACGGTCTACCGCCACCAAAATACCAGCAGGCTTCACTTTCCGCATTGTTGCCAGTTTCGTCCATGACTCCACCTTCGTTGCCCCTGTGGTGATGACATCATCCACGATTAAAACGGTATCACCATCTCTGAGGTCGCCCACAATTGCCCCTTTATCTCCATGTCTCTTCTCTTCTTTACGGTCATAGCCCCATCGCTTATCTATTCCCCGTTCCGAAAGCCTCACAGCTACGAGAGCTGCAAGCGGAATTCCCTTGTATGCGGCACCATGAATATAACTAAACTCAGTGTCAAGTTCCATGATTTTAACAACATACGCATCTGCAACTTTAAGTGCATCCATACCTGTTCGCATCGCATCTGCGATATTTACAAAATAAGGCGATATGCGACCACTCTTCAACTTGAACGAGCCGAACCTTATTGCACCTGTTTTTACCAGATGCATAAGGAAATCCTCCTTGTAGTTTTTCACCGGCATCTTGCCATCACCTCATTATGGGTCCTCTCCGCTGCCTCTTTCGGGTTCGCCGTTTCAGAACCCACAAACCCTTGCACTATCACAGCATCTGCACCCGTATTCATACGCATACTCAGCGATCTTTTGGCTTATATAAGGTATATACGCGATTTTATCATTGTATATCACAGGCAATCCACTCGCGTATTTTATTTCCGCTAAAATCTCAATCCCGGTTTGCATTTCCAGTGATCTTCCCACTTTAATGGCGAAATTACCTTCCGCACCTCTTAACTTCCAGGCTAAATTCAGTGCAAATTCCGCATTCGCCATATCAAATGCTACTATTATCCATTTTTCCTTTCTCAATCGCATATTTGTACATCCTTTATCCCTATCTCCCCATTCATTAACTTATGAGTCGTGTTTCAAGATCGGTTAAAATTATAAAAAATCCTAAGGGAGACACCTCC
>JAGGRR010000222.1 GCA_021159465.1 Methanophagales archaeon | reverse complement strand
CCTGCGGAAATGATGATCCCCGCTTCTTCCAATATCTTCTTTATTTTGTTCTCGGTAACCCTGCAAGCGTAAGCGTAATAGAGGTAAACAACGAGCTCATGTATGAGCTGTGCTTGTGATTCTATGATATTGAGGAGTTAGATTATGAAGGCTTTTACTGTTTCCCTATTATCGAAATCTATACCTTCAGAATCCAAAGTTATTCTCTCTTCGGATATTGTATAGGGCATATATATAATTGCATCTGAATATTTCTCTATAAAATTTTCGATTTTTGCTCTTGTGAACCACTTGATATTGACTAATTACAATTTTTTAAAAAGAACTTCAGGAATATTATTAAAGTGTATATTATTTTTTTGCTCATGCCCATCCTCCACATTTCGTCGCCATAACAAAATATAAAAAGTTTAGTCTGAGCAAATACTGTAAATGACCCAAAATCCGTAAGCGGTAATCCAGGAACAGCTAAAACTGGAGCATAGCAATGAAAGCAATATTTTGAGTGGTTTTTGGATCATTTGCCGTTGAAGATGCGACCACACAGAGCATAAAGGTGAGAAGGAAAAAAGCGGAACAAGTAGAAATAATAGTATAAACCTGTTAGCATTCAATATAGTTCATAAGATACCACAGGAAAAAATCGGAAAATTTATATACGATCTATTTTCTTCATCAATTATAAATAAGAAAATAACTGTAAAACCGCATAGAAAGGTGATAAATGATGAAGATAATGGTGTGTGGAAAAGGGGGGTGCGGAAAAAGCACGATTGCTGCGCTTCTCGCAAAGGCAATGGTAAATCGTGGATACCGGGTGCTGGTGATTGACAGTGATGAATCGAACTTCGGATTACACCGCCAATTAGGCATGGAGCTGCCTGATGACCTCATGAACTACTTCGGCGGAAAGAAAGTGATTCTTGAGCAGATGAGGTCATCGTTTCAGAATCCCAATGCAAAAAGCGGTCCGCCGAAGATCGAAATCTTCGATGAAATGTGGACACTCGACGATATCCCAAGAGAGTACCTGGTTGAGAAGAACGGAATAATGCTGCTCGCAGTAGGGAAAATACATGAGTTCGGGGAGGGTTGTGCCTGTGCCATGGGTGTTCTCTCAACAGGAATGCTTGAACACCTGAAAGTGGCTGCTAAAGAGGTTGTAATCATAGATACGGATGCGGGAGTTGAACACTTCGGCAGGGGCGTGGAACAGGGATGCGACATTGTTCTGGTGGTTATGGACCCGACTTTTGAATCGCTTATGCTCTCGAAAAAGATTGACGAATTAGCGGGTAGCATTAAAAAACCTGTCTATTTCATACTCAATAAAGTGGATGATGAAAGCAGGCAAGTTATGCTCGCATCTGTGGATGAAGACAGAATTGCAGGGATAATCCCGGTGAATAATGACGTGTTCCGGGCTGGACTGACCGGTAAAGAGCTTGATGTATGCTTGCCAGAGATTGATGAACTTATCAATGTTTTAGGAGGTGAAAAAGGGGAAAAATGAAAAGAGAAAAAATTGTGGCTGTATTAACACTGGTAATACTAATACTTGTGTGCAGTGTTTTCGGTGGAATAGCCGCTGTTGCGGCAGACGAGAAAGTGGTAAAATTCGCTGGTGATCTCCCTGGAGGTGACTGGGGATATCCTTCGCCGTTCGGATTCTATCCGAGAGGACCTGGTTATATCAGAATGAGCTTTGGATTCGACACGCTGACCTGGAAAGACCAGAACGGTACTGTAATACCCTGGCTTGCAGACAGTTGGGAGATGTCTGACGATGGCAAGACGTGGACGTTCCATCTTCACGAAGGTGTGAAATGGCACGATGGAGAACCATTTACCGCAAAAGACGTGCAGTTTACTTTCGATTACATAAAAAAGCATAAGACCTCGTTCAAATGGTTCCAGACTCTGGGCTACATAGACCATGTAGACATCGTGGATGACCATACTGTGGTTATACACCTTACCGAACCGTTTGCACCGTTCCTTGTGGACATTGCGGGAAACGTCCCGATAATACCCGAACATATCTGGAAAGACGTATCAGACCCGGTTAAATTTGTGGGAGACAAGGCTGTTATAGGAACAGGTCCTTTCAAACTCTTAAAATACAATAAAGAGCAGGGATATTACGAGTGGGAGGCAAACGATGAATATTTCAAGGGAAAACCGCTGGTGGATAAACTCATCTCGCTCTCGGTCAATGACCCTGCGTTAGCATTAACAACCGGTGACATAGATGAAACCAGTTTCTGGGGACGAAGAGCAAAAGCAGTATCTGCGTTTGAAAACAAATCAGGTTTTGGTACTCGATGGGGTCCGAGCTACTGGGTGTTAAAAGTCATCTTCAACTGTGAAAGATACCCAACCAACCTCACAGCGTTCAGAAAGGCAATTGCTTACGGTATAAACAGAACGGAACTCGTTGAGCTGGTCGTGCACGGTTATGGAATACCTGCGAACACGGGATTAATTCATCCTGATGTGACAGAATGGTACAATCCAGACCTTCCGGACTATGAACATAACGTGACAAAGGCTATCGAAATACTCAATGCTTTGAACTTCACAGACACCGATGGCGACGGAATAATGGAATATCCGGAAGGAGGAGACCTGGAGTTCAATTTGATAACACTTGACAAATTCTCAAGGGAGGCAGAACTGATAAAATCGCAATTGGCAGCGGTCGGCATAAAGATAAACGTAAAAGTGATGGACATGAGCACCGTGGACGGGATACTCAAAGAAGGTAATTTCTTCATGGTTATATCGGGTCACGGTGGGATAGCAAATCCAAACATATTGGAAAAACCTGACTGGCCAGGAAGCACGTGTAAGAACGAAACGTACACGGCGTTATTTAAGGAACAACGGGAAACGATGGATTACAAAGCAAGAAAAGAGCTTGTATTTAAACTCCAGGAAAGCATTGCCGAGAATCTACCGGTGTACACCCTGTATCATCCAAAGATGTGCTGCGTCTATCGCCCGGAGAAACTGGATACCTGGTTCTTTACAAAAGGCGGTGTGGGAATTGGTATTCCAATCGAGATGAACAAACTCGTGTTCATCGGGGAGGAAGAAGTAAGACCTGCGCCATCACTTGCACCTGCTGCTTCAGCGTCCCCAGGTACGACGTCAGCACCAGCACCAACACCAACACTAAAGCCAAAGCCAGAGCAGCCAGGCTTCGATGTAATATTTGCAATCACGGGATTACTGGCGGTTGCATACCTGGTTTTGAGGAGGAAGAACAGATAAATATCCTCCTCTTTTTATCCACATACTAAAATAAATGCACCGGATTACAAAAATAACGGGTTACGTCGCCATAATCCTTGTTGTTCTCTCTTTCAACTTCTTTTTACCAAGACTAATGCCCGGCGACCCATTATCATTTCTAACCGGTGCCCCTGGTATGGATATGCCCATCGTGCTGGATGAAGAGACGAGGGCAAAACTGCTCACATATTACGGACTTGACAAACCGCTCAGCCAACAATTCTACGACTATATGCTTGGTATTCTGCATGGCGACCTCGGGTGGTCAATATATCACAATGCTCCCGTATCAGACATATTGATTGGAGCACTGAAATGGACGTTTCTTCTCGTTGGAACATCAACAGCACTTTATATGGTGCTGGGCATCCTGCTGGGCGCTATATCTGCATGGAATAGGGGTGGGAAAAGCGATGTCGGACTGCTCGTGTCACTTCTTTCTATCGGGTCTTTTCCTCCGTTCTTCCTTGGTATGCTTTTCATCATTTTATTTAGCGTAAAGCTCAATTTATTCCCGGCTTTCGGTGCACAAACACCGTTTATGGAGTATTCGTCGCTTCTTGAAGAAGCCTCTGACATATTATATCACCTGTTCTTACCTGTGACAACGCTTGTGATCTCCCATATCGGTGGTGTGTATCTCCTGATGCGGAATTCAATGCTAAATGTGATAGGAGAGGATTATATACTTACTGCGAGGGCGAAAGGCATGGCGGAGTGGTATATTATGCATAAGCATGCGACGAAGAACGCATTGCTTCCAATTATCACGATGATTGCACTTAGAACGGGTTTTATGATAGGTGGAACGATACTCGTTGAGACCGTGTTCGCATATCCGGGAGTTGGGAGGCTGCTTTTTGATGCAGTAATGTATCGTGATTATCCATTATTGCAGGGTGCATTTCTGATTATCACGCTTGTTATTATTGCAGCGAATTTCGTTGCAGACATGGTCTATGTGCAGCTGGATCCGAGGTTGAGACATGACTGAAATAAAGGATTTAAATCGTTTCTGGAATGCGTATAAAGAGAGTAGGCTTGGATTGATTGGACTTGTGATACTGCTCTTCTTTGTGACGTTGGCGGTCTTTGCACCTTATATCGCTCCCTACGACCCGCATGAGATGTTTAAACCCATGGAACATCCGGGTTCTGACCATCTGCTTGGCACAAATGATATAGGTCAGGATATACTGAGCGAACTTATATACGGTGCAAGGGTCTCTTTATTCATTGCGTTCTTCGTATCGGTCGTCTCGGGTATTATAGGGACAGCATTCGGTCTTCTTTCCGGCTACTTTGAAATGTTTGGTTTTTTCCTTATGCGGATTGTTGATGCGTTCCTTGCAATTCCGAGACTGCCATTGATAATAGTAATTGCAGCATTCATGCGACCCAGCATCTGGAACCTCATATTCATTTTCATTATACTCGGGTGGCCCATAACCACGCGAATTATACGCTCCGAGGTGCTGTCGCTAAGAACAAGGAATTATGTAGAAGCAGCGAGAATGGTCGGAGCGCCGGACACGTATATTTTAATGAAGCATATCCTGCCAAATGTATTTCCTCTGCTCGTTGTGCGATTGATTATAGAAGCAGGCCACGTAATAATTGCAGAATCGAGCTTGAGTTTCCTTGGCCTGGGGGACCCGGTTGTAAAGAGTTGGGGCATGATTCTCCATTATGCTTTTGTGTATCCCACCATATTCATATCAGACTTATGGATGTGGTGGATGCTACCAGCGGGATTGTGCATTACGTTGACGATACTTTCACTCACGTTCATTGGTTATGCGCTGGAGGAACTGGTGAATCCGAGGTTGAGAGGTATGACGCGAATATGACACTATTAGAAATAACAAGTCTAAAGACATGGTTCCCAACCAGGGACGGGATTGTAAAAGCCGTGAATGCTGTTGACCTCAAGATAGAAGAAAAAGAGAAATTGGGATTAATAGGCGAAACAGGCAGTGGTAAAAGTATTTTGGGAATGTCCATAATACGTCTGTTTCACTCATCCGTAAAGATAAATATAGAAGGTAAAATCGTGTATAAAGGCAAAGACCTTCTAAGGCTGAGCAAAGAAGAAATAAGGAAGATAAGGGGTAAGGAAATCGCTATGATACTCCAGAACCCAACAACATCATTGAATCCCGTTTTAAAAGTGGGTGACCAGATAGCAGAAGCGATTCGATTGCATCAAAGATTGGATAAAAGAACTGCGAGAGAAAAAGCAGTAGAAATGCTCAAAGCGGTAAAAATACCTTATCCGGATAAAATGGCAAATAAATATCCACATGAGTTCAGTGGAGGAATGAAGGAAAGGGCAATGATCGCAATGGGACTTGCATGCGACCCCTCGTTGATTATCGCAGATGAACCGACAAAGGGGCTGGACGTTACGATAAAAATGCAGGTAGTGAAGCTCCTAAGAGAAGTAACAAAGCAAAGGTCTATGCTGTTTATAACGCATGATTTAGGAGTCGCAGCAGAGATTTGCGATAATATCGCAGTGATGTATGCGGGTGAACTCGTTGAATATGCAAAAACAGAGGATATATTCAAGAATCCACTGCATCCTTATACGCAGGGCTTTCTCAATTCACTACCAGAAAGGGGATTAAAACCGATAAGGGGCATGAGTCCTTCTTTAATTAACCTTCCAGACGGATGCCGGTTCCATCCACGATGTGACTATGCCACAGGGATATGTAAAACCATGCACCCAGAAATGGTAGAAATAGAAAATGGACATTTTGTGAGGTGCTTGCTATATGATTGAAGTTAAAGACCTGAGAAAATATTTCTCATCCGGGATACTGAAGAAACAGTGTATAAAAGCTGTAGATGGTATATCATTCCAGATCGAAAGAGGAGAAACATTGGGACTCGTTGGGGAAAGTGGCTGTGGAAAGACAACAGTTGGGAAGTTGTTATTGCGATTGATTGAACCAACCTCAGGGGAGATCATTTTCGATGGCATTGATTTGTTACAATTAAAAAGAAAAGAACTGAGAAGGCTAAGACCTCGCATGCAAATGATATTTCAAGATCCAGAGGCATCACTCAATCCAAGAATGAAGATAGGAGATAGTATTGCCGAACCTCTGAAGCTCCAGGGAACCATGGGCAAAAGTGAGATTAAAGATAAGGTTTTGGAATTGATAGAAACGGTGGGGTTGAATCCCGAACATGTAAATCGCTATCCTTACCAGCTAAGTGGCGGACAAAATCAAAGGGTCGTGCTTGCGAGGGTTCTTGCATTAAATCCGGACTTTATTGTTGCAGATGAACCCACTTCCTCTTTAGACGTCTCTGTTCAGGCACAGATACTGAATTTAATACAGGATTTAAAAAGGGAATTGCACCTGACACTTCTGTTCATATCGCATGATTTAGAAGTTGTGCGACGCATGAGCGATAGGATAGCAGTGATGTATCATGGTAAGATTGTTGAAATCGGTAATACAAACGACATATTTGGTTATGAAAGGCATCCATACACAAATACCTTGATTTCTCCAGTATCAGTAGGGGATATATTCTTAGAAGGAGAAGGAGCGAATATAAAAAATACGAATGTTTATCGCGGTCTATCAGGGTGCGTGTTTTATCCAGGATGCCCATTTGCTGCTGAAATTTGCAGTAAAAAAGAGCCAGAGATGGTAGAAATTGAAAAGGGGCATTGGGTAGCTTGCCATTGTGTCACTTAAAGGATATTAACCATCTTCACCTGTCTGAATCTGAAGTCCCGGAGGTTTGCGTTTGCATTATAATATCTCCTTTTTGAACTCTTCAAACCCTATCTCCTTAATATATCTGCCCAATCGCTTTTTAGTACCGCAATTCTTGTAGTAGTTGATGACTCTATCAGCGGTTTCAATAGCTTCGTCATCAGTTAAATTTTCCGCCAGAACTTCTGCAATAGCGGGAGATGCACCTGCAGAACCGCCAACAACTACTTTCCAACCTTTTGGCATTCCGATAAAACCCAAATCCTTTATCCATGATTCCGCACAGCTATTCGCACAGCCAGAAACACCGATTTTAAATTTTGAGGGCAGCGTCATCCCGTGATACTTCCTGTCACATTCCATACCTAAGGACACAGAATCCTGCTTTCCTCTTTTACAAAACGTTGTTCCCGGGCAGAACTTCACACTTCTGACACATAATCCAATAGCATAACCCGGTGGTATATCGAGGTCTCGCCACGCATCCTCTATATCACGCTCCGCTATACCCACGATGGCTATTCTCTGTGCAGAGGTCAATTTTAATACTTTGGCATTGTATTTCTCTGCGACATCTGCTATCTTCCTGAGCGTAGAAGGCTCGCAAATCCCTCCCGGTATATGTGGCGCAATAGCGTACGTTTCATAATCCTGCTGGACTATTGCGCCTTTATCTAACAGGTCCTTCTTCTTTTCTCCTTCCATTTTTATTCTCCTCTTTTATTTCTTAATTCCCCTCTCTTTTAAAGGTTTGCAAAATATACAATAAAGTGCGAAATATAGGTAAAAGAATAGGAAATACCACGTCAAGAGGCTTAATTATCACCAGTCTCAGCAGCATCCGGCGTGAATATGCAGGATTGCCGGGTGTAAACCTAAGCCGGTACTTCTTCTCCAGCTCACATATATCTATACTATTTACGATGGTAACCACCAGGTAGCAGATGTGGTCTACCGGTATGATATCTCTAATGACAGGGGGCAATAGCCATGACTGCCCAATCTTATCACTTTTTATATGGGCAAAGGCAATTCTTAGGTGATTTGGGTAATTGTTGGGCAACCTCTAATTTATTTTATTGTTGAGATCTATTCATTTTTAATGGAGCGAGAGAGATGGAAGATGAGTTAGAGTTGGAGTTGGAGCGTATATTAGAGAAATATAAAGCTGCGGGCAAGATTCTGATTGAGGTTAGAGATGCAGCATTGGAGCTGGTGAAGCCCGGAAATCGGCTATTGGATGTTGCGGAATTTGTGGAGAGTAGCATAAGAGATAGAGGAGGGGAACCTGCTTTTCCCTGCAATATCTCAAGGAACGAAGAGGCTGCGCATGCTACGCCCTCAATAGACGATGAAGCGGTATTTGGGGAGGAAGACCTCGTGAAGTTAGATATCGGCGTTCACATAGATGGTTATATCGCAGACAGTGCTGTGACAGTGGATTTGAGTGGCAAATATGAAGAACTGATACGCGCTTCGGAAGCGGCATTAGATGAAGCGATAAAGATAATTCATGATGGCGTCTCCACAGTAGAGATAGGGGAAGTGATCGAGGAGGCGATAAAAGAGAGAGGATACAAGCCCATTGTTAATCTATCGGGTCATGGACTTGTCAGGTACAATTCACACGCTCCCCCCACCATTCCAAATGTGAAGTATGAACATGGAGTTATACTGAGGACGAATGATGTTATTGCAATAGAGCCCTTTGCAACGGATGGTGGCGGTAAGGTGGTAGAGAGCGGCAATGTTGAGATATACAGTTTGATAAAGCCAAAACCTGTCAGGATGAGAGAGGCGAAGAAGCTCCTGGATGAGATAAAGAAGTACCATGGGTTACCTTTTGCGAGGCGCTGGTTACCGCGGGAGAGACTTAATTTAGCACTCAGAGCCTTGAAGAATACAGGTGTGTTGAGGGATTACCCGATTTTGAGAGAAGAGGATAGGGGGTTAGTCGCCCAGGCTGAGCACACTGTAATCGTAAAGGAGGATGGTTGCGAAGTTACCACTTCCTCTACCTCTAAGGAAGAATAAGAATAAAATATCATATTTTTGTAGATAGAGCGTGTTTAAATTGAAGGAAAGAAGAAAGAATGAAGAGCCTGCTTGTATCATCGGTAGAAGAGTATTCGGGTAAGAGCGCAGTGATAATAGCTCTGGGATTGATATTGCGCGATAGGGGCTTTAAAGTCGGCTATTTTAAGCCATTCGGCGTTGGCGTCTCACGAATAGGTAACCAGCTCATTGATGAAGATGCTTATAACACCGCAAGTGTACTGAATACCGGGGATGATATAGAGGATATCTGCCCCATCAAACTCGACAGACCGTATGTTGAATTCGTATGTTCAGCAGATTCGAGGCAATTGAAGGACCGAATTGAGAGCGCCTATACGAGAATCTGCTCGGGTAAGGATGTTGTGCTCGTTGAAGGCGCTGTTGAATACAAGGTGGGCAAGATGCTGGGAGTTTGTGACTTCGATATCTCTTCTGCGCTTGATCTGGATATCCTCATGGTCGTTCGTTATACGAGTGATTTTGTTCTTGACCGGCTTATGACGGCTAAAGAGATGTTTGGTGACCGGCTCAAGTTCGTTCTCTTCAATCAACTCGCGGGCTATAAGAGAACCTATGTCAGGTGCATAGCGGAGAGATATTTAGAGAAAGGAGGAATGAAACTGCTTGGTGTGCTGCCACATGACCCTCTACTCGCAGGTTTATCTGTGAGTGAAATTGCCGATGCCTTAAATGGTGAATGGCTCGTTAAGCCACGAGATGAGGATGTGATAATCGAAAGCTTCCTGATAGGTGCAATGTCGCCACCTTCGGCATTGAAATATTTCAGACGCGCGAGGAAAGCGGCTCTGGTCACCGGTGGAGACCGTGCGGACCTGCAGAACCTCGCACTCGAAACGGGTAATATCAAGTGCCTTCTCCTGACCGGGCATCTCGAGCCACCGGGCACGATGCTGGGTAAGGCGGAAGAGAAGGAGGTCCCGGTGATTCTCGTTGCTGATGACACACTCACGACAATGGAGAAGGTGGATGAGATATTTGGGAAAGCGCGAATAAAGGGTAATGCGAAGATAGAGCGGATAAAAGAGCTGGTAGAGAGTAATCTTGATTTGGAAGCCTTGATGGAGTCTCTATCACTTTCGTAAAAGGAGCCGTTTTTATACGGAAAATCGAAGGGTGCATTACCCATTTTTTTAGAGAGAGGATAAGCGGGTTTAAATGTTTTATAATTCAACCCGGATAAGATTCTTATCTAAATGGGTACCATATAACATATCGAAAAGCTTTTATATCATTTTCCGCTATAAAAGTCAGGTAATGCACCTATAATTTCCGATAAAGGGTTTACAGAGGTGATAGAGGAGGGACCTACGGTGGGGCTAACAATAACATGGCTAAGGGATTTTATCTTCAACTATTATATAAATCCGATAATCCATGACACGGGCTATAATCCTGCAAATACACTAACATGGGCTCTGGTACTCGCTCCGCTCTGTATCATACTCGTCTTGAAGCTACTAAGGAGATTTGGGTTTGCGATAGATGAAGCCTTTATCGTCGCCGTATCACCTTACGTATTCCTCGGCGCTGCTCTCCGTGTCGTAGAAGATGCTGAGTTAATATCACCTCCAATTAGTTATATACTGATCACACCGCTCATATATCTGCTACTCATTCTGTATGCTATCTCAGTTCTCCTCCTTGCTTATAAACTGTACCATAGGCGATATAAACTTGTATTCGCCTCTATCGGCTTGATATCGCTTATCGCAACTCTGGTAATTATAATTATATTCAATAACGTTCACGAGCATTTGTGGCTACCATGGGTTATACCTGCGGTTATTGGCATCACAGGTGCGATTACATCTATAATCTATGTGATAGGAACAAAATTGCATCTGCCCTTCCTCTATAGCAGACTGAACCTCGCTGCACTTGGTGCACACATGCTCGATGCCGCTTCATCTTATATCGGCATTGATCTCCTTGGCTATCAGGGAAAACACGTGTTAGAGAACCTCATAGTCTCTTATATGGGCACAGCAGCAGGTATGTTCATCCTCAAGCTCGGGATACTCATTCCTGGACTGTATATACTCGATACCCAGCTCGGAGACGATAGTGATACAGAGCTCAGGAATATATTATTGCTCGCTATCATCATCGTCGGTCTTGGACCCGGAGTCAGGAACACCCTCAGGATGGCTCTCGGCATTTGATCTTTGATCCTCTACCTCAATTGGTAGCGATGAAAAAAGAGGCTATTAGTGCATCAAGCTGGATTCTCTCATTTGCACCCTCTGTAATCCTGAAGTCTGCTTCCCCTATTTTATCCATCAATTCCACCTTCTTACGTATCGGAATATCCATACTTATCACCAGCCGGTGCATCTGTGCCAGTATCTCATCGCCTGAAATCCCTCTATCGAGTAAGTCCGCAAGCTTATCCAGAGCAGCTATGAACCTGCCGTTCATTGCCTCCTTTATCAACCCTTCTATCTCTTCCGGTCTCGCCGTTGCCGTTAGCCCGTAGATCATCTCCGGTCTTATCTCGTTGCTCAGCACTGCTGCACTTTGAAGTGCATTTATCGCACGTCGCATATCACCCATCGCCACATAGGTTATGGCATCCATACTATCCCCCAAGAGCTTCAAACCCTCCTTATCTGCAATGTAGCCTATACGAGCGGCAATAGCATCATCCGGTAGCAATTTGAACCTGTATACTGAGCATCGAGATTGTATGGGCTCTATAATCTTAGAAGAGTAATTACAACTGAGAATGAACCTACAGGTGCCTGAATATCGCTCCATTGTCCTCCTTAATGCCGATTGCGCTGCATCTGTCAGTGCATCCGCTTCATCAAGGAAGATTATCTTGAATGCCGAATCGCCGATTGGCATGGTTCTTGCGAAGTTCTTTATCCTGTTGCGAACAACCTCTATACCGCGCTCATCCGATGCGTTCAACTCCGTGAAGTTCTCTGACCATGTATCGCCGAATAGCTCCCGTGCCAGTGCGACCGCGGCAGCAGTCTTGCCCACACCCGCAGGTCCTGAGAATATCAGATGCGGTAGATTCCTCTTCTCTACATACGATTTGAGGTTGCGTATTATATGCGATTGCCCCACTACCTCCTCCAGTCTCCATGGTCTGTACTTCTCAGTCCATATCTCCTCTCGCTGCATCTGTTCTGCTTCTACCCCTTTAATAAATAAGAAGAAGTGAATTAAGTAATAATATCGTTCATGATAGAAATAGAGATAGATATGTGCCTGGAGCTGGTAAAGGCGTTCATCACTCTATTTGTGGTTATGGACCCGCCGGGAAATGTCC
Organism: Methanophagales archaeon; assembly: GCA_021159465.1. Lineage (NCBI taxonomy): Archaea > Methanobacteriati > Methanobacteriota > Methanomicrobia > Candidatus Methanophagales > Candidatus Methanophagales archaeon. The sequence continues at coordinate 8,042 of JAGGRR010000222.1, read as the reverse complement.
CCATCTTCATCGCGGTAACCCGGGTTATGGGAAGAGAAGCACGTAAGAGGGAGCTTAACCATGCGGTTGTGGTTGCGACATTGCTGCTACTTCTATTCGCATTCCTCGGCAAGTTTGTACTCGATGTTCTGAATATAAGTCTGGATAGTTTCATGGTGGCAGGAGGAATTCTACTCCTCCTCGTATCCTTTGACCTTCTGCGTGAGCATAAGTATCTGATGAAGGAGGCAGGCAGGGGGATAGGTGCAGTGCCAATAGGGACACCTCTACTTGCCGGTCCTGGCGCTATAACAACTGTTATGGTGATTATACAATCCCGAGGCCCTTTTGTTGCTTTATTTGCTATATTCTCCGCTATTATTGCCACTAAATTGATATTGGGGCAGTCAGAGCGAATATATAAGGTAATGGGCAGTGAAGGTTCAGAGGTGTTGAGTCGTGTGATGGGGATACTGGTAGCTGCTATTGCTATACAGTTCATCAGGGACGGGATTGTCGGAATGATTAAGGTTTAGATCCAAAGAATAAGTGGTGGATAGGGAAAAACGGCGTTATACCGGTGGTTGTGATAAATGAAGAATGAAGAGAAAACGCAGACGCACAAAAACCGGTACAACATACTTTGTTTTATAACAAACTTTTTATGGGTAACATCAAAAATAACAAATCGAATAGCTTTTATATGTACAAGCCTTGTACTTAAGCATAGGGTATGTGACTTAAAGGAGGTGAAGAAATATGGCAGAAGAAGCTTCATTAGAGGAATACAAAAAGGCATATAGGGAAGTAGTGTCGGAGGAGGAGAAAAGAGTCTTTTTGGTTCATCTGGTAGTGTACGTGCTGGTTAACGCTATGTTGATAGCCATTAACTTCATATATTCTCCCGAGGCTATCTGGTTCTTTTATCCACTCATAGGTTGGGGAATAGGTATATCAATACACTATCTATCTGGTGTTCGCTGGATACAAAAAGAGCTTGAGGAGAAGGAAGCGAAAGCGGAATATAAAGCGAGGGAAGCTAAAAGGAAATAGTGACTCCTCTTCCTCCCCGATTTCAATCGGTGTGGTATCTTCGGGGCTTAAATCACCAAAGTAGGTGAAACATCAAAGAAACAATCGCCGGCAGACAGAAATATCCCTGGAGCTGGACTGAATATGAATTGTGGTATCCCTATGAATCTGAAGATAAGGTCAGGGACGTTGCCAACTTCTTTATTGCCGAGAATTCCAATGAGTCCATGAGCATAGCGAGAAAGTACGGAGCTGATTATGCACTTGTGGTCTATCCTTATGATATATGGAAATTCCCTGCGATAGTATTGGCTTTCGGGAAAGAGCCCGACGATTACATCACCGGAAATTTCACCATCGAGAGTATAGAAAGAAGAGAAGTAGTAAAGAAAGAAACAGTTGGAATAAAAATAAAAATGATTTACGGCGACAATGTTGAAGGATTTGAAAAAGTGTTCGATAACAGGAAAATGAGAATCTACAAGTTAGAATAACAGTACAATACCAATACTTACACTACATACCGAAAGTATATATATTCTCATCTAAAGTGAAAGGTGGCAAAGATATTGCTTAAGAAGAAAAAGAAAGCCGTCAGGAATCCAATAAACGGGTAAGATAGATCGTTATGCAAATACGACTGTTGGATTGAGGGATCCTATAAGTGGCAAGATTGTGAAAAGAATACCAAAAGAGAAAGCGAAAACAAGAGGTTTAGCATGTTTAGCATAAAGGACATACACTATTTGAGATAGAGTTGAGGATATGACAAAGCAAAGGAAAAAGAAACTTTCATGACCCGTGGGGACACCCATGAGCATGAAAATAAGAAAGTATTTTCATACAATACCAAAGCTTTACCAAATAAATATTATACCCTATGTGCTATAAAAAATTCAGGGCGCTACAAGAGTTCCTCGGTAAAGACCCACCGACATCCATGTAAGAGCTGAAACAGCAGAAAGAAGTGTGGGATAGGAAAATGGCAGATAGCAAAGCATTTTGATCAAACTTTCTTTACGTTTGACGATATGGCGTGTCTTTTAGGTGTTTGAGGGCATTACCGTTCTTTACATGGAGTCAGAGAGGGTAAAGGTCTTGAACTTGAACTTAAACTTAAGACCAATCCATGCTTAAATCCTTGCATTGCTCGGTCGTGAGTATGAGCGGATGTATTGCACCAATTATGGATGAGAGCCTGTATGAATTACTGAGGGACATGGCAATGCAAAAGCGAAGGCAACCGTTACTCCACGCTATTTCCTTTTTCATGCTAAATCAAGACAAAGGGAGGAATAAGCTGAATAATACGCACATACGAACATGAAATGCAAGGTGAATCTTAATTGACAGGTCCATAGCTTTCCAAAAATCAAAAAATAGTATCTTTAAAATATTCAAATGCGGAATATAGGCTATAAAAAGAATAGGTATATTCACCGAAAAGCTTAAATAATGTTTCTATTCTCTTTTGAATAATATGGTTGATAAAAGTGGAAGATTGCGATTGCCTAAATACTGGCCAATCCTGTATGTAGTGTATCGTCTGAGGAGGGTCTATAATAGCTTCGACCTTCAGAAGTACCTTTATCTTGCGAAGGTGGATGGGAATGCACCCATAGAGTATGTATTTGTGGATGACTATTGTGGACCCAGGTGTGCGAGCATAAAGCAGGATGCTATCTCCCTTGGCGTACGCGGCTATCTAAAGGTCTCATTCGAGAACAGGTGGGTATTTGAGATAACAGAGGAGGGTGCGAGAGTGGCGAAGGAGCTGATGAATAGCCTGCCCGTAGAGGTTCAGAATGCATTCGACCATATCCTGGAGGAGTACTCTTCACTCCCGGTTGTGAAACTAAGGGATTATGTATACGATGCGCATCAGTATCCGGGAGTGAAGCCGCGACCACGAGCCGAAACAGAATATGAGGAGTTGAAGAAGCAGATAAAAAGCGAGATAAATCTCCTATTGCATGACTTCTCAGGCATTGAATCGAATGCAAACACCCTGTTCTTACTCGGTTCACTGGACTATTGCATGCTGGTATTGAAGCGAGAGAACCTGTCGGAGACCTTTCAGAAGGATAATTTGATTACTCTGATCGATGGTTACGTAAAGAAGGTCATGCTATTGAGAGAGTTACTGGGCAATAACCCGGAACTGGTGGGCGAGATATGTCTGAACGATTTAAAGGAGGATTTTGAACTGATCCAGGAAGCATCGGAGGAGTATAAGGTGCTACCAGCATTGTATGAAGAGGGAATAGACCTCTCAGTATTTGTTGATGTCGAGGAATAAAGGATGGATGTGGTAAGCCGGAAGAAGAAGATCATCATATACGATGCCAACTCGATTATTTATTACTGCTTCTTGCACGAGGAGAAGATAAGGGGGCGAACAGTGACTATAAGGGTTATGGAATTCACAAACAAGATACAAAACCTGACAGAGCAGTTTATAAAATCCGGCTTTGAGATTGTGACCATATCGGGAGTTATGAATGAGATATATAATAAGGGTATAGCGAAGATAGTGGAAGAATTCTGCGATGACTACAGGACGAAGGACTTGATTGGGTTGCCCGACAGGATGAGAATATCCGACAGGATTAAATTACGACTGGCAAGGAAGACGGAGGAGAAGATCAAGCGGTTACAGAATAAGACATGGTTCACTGTGGTCGAATACGAGCCCGCGGATAAGGATATAGAGCGAGTGAAAAGCTTTTACGAGTCGCTCAGTGGTACTCCAAAGATGGTAGAGCACATGAAGAAGAAGAGGACAAGAGAGCCATATCCTTCTGATGTGGATATGAGTTTATTGATATATTCAAAGGAGAGTAAAGCGCCGATAGTAACGAACGACAGTGATTTAATAGACTTCAAGTACGAATTGGAGAGTCAGGGTTTATGTTTTGGCATTATAGTAGACCCGTAGCGCGGTTTTGGCTCTTTTTATAAAACATAACATTTTTTATATAAAGGAGTCGTGTGGTAGCGGACTATCCCTTCGGGCTTCGGACCCGATGACCTGGGTTCAAATCCCAGCGGCTCCGCTATTAGCCCTGTTATGAAAATGAACAAGATAGAAGAGACGATAAAGGGTATAGCTCAGTTAGATAGAGGAGCTATGGAAGCAGCAAGGGCGCGACAGGATGCATTGACGAAGCCACAGGGCAGTTTGGGAGTTCTGGAATCTCTGTCTGTGAAGGTTGCCGGGATTACCGCGAATTATAAGCCTGTACTGAAGAAAAAAGTGATAATAACGATGGCTGCGGATCATGGCATAGCTGTTGAGGGTGTGAGTGCGTATCCAAGGGAAGTGACTGCGCAGATGGTTTATAATTTTTTACGCGGTGGTGCAGCGATAAACGTACTCGCACGGCATATTGGTGCGAGAGTTGTTGTTGTGGATATGGGTGTGGCGGCGGATATAGATATAGGAGAGGATAGCGGGAATGATAATTATATTTTTGTAAAAAAGAAGATTGGGTATGGTACGGCGAATATATCGAAAGGAGGAGCAATGAGTTATGAAGATGCCATTCGCTCGATAGAAGGGGGGATAGAGGTACTGGAGCATGAGCTGGAGCATGAGAAGGGGGGAAGGTTGAGCATAGTTGGTGTTGGTGATATGGGTATAGGAAACACGACACCGAGCAGTGCTATCACTGCATTCATAACCGGTGAACCTGTGGAGAGTGTAACAGGACGTGGTACGGGTCTGGATGATAATGGACTTGCGAATAAGGTAAAAGTAATAAAAAAAGCGTTAGAGATTAATAATCCGAATAGAGAGGATGCAATTGATATATTAGCGAAATTAGGCGGATTTGAGATAGGGGGCATGGCAGGTGTGATGCTTGCTGCTGCGGCTCATCGTATCCCTGTTGTCATAGATGGTTTCATATCCGGTGCCGCCGCACTCATAGCTTATGGGCTCAGTCCGAAGATAAAGGATTATCTCATTGCATCGCATCTATCAGTAGAAGCAGGTCATCGAGCCATCTTGAATTATATCGGGTTAAAACCGCTATTTAATTTGAATATGCGACTTGGCGAGGGAACTGGTGCAGCACTTGGGATATGGCTTGTGGATGCTGCATGTCGGATACTATGTGAGATGGCAACGTTTGAAGATGCGGGAGTATCGAGGAAGGAATAGTAATAGAATATATGAAAAACCTGAATCTATGAGCCCCTGAAGAGTGCAACATAAGATTCACTAGGGAACCAGGCACCCAATTCATCTTTTATTATCTCTCTCACTCGCTTCTCGATCTCTATTTTTTGGTACTCATCTTCACTCAACTCCTGCAATAACCACAATATTTCCCTTAGCAGTCTTAATATCTCTTCCATCCTATCACTTTAACTTTACAAACATTACGAGGAGGATAAATAGTTTACAATTTAGATATCAATCATTATCTATATGGGTTACTTTAGCTGCTTTAGCTACAGCTACAGCTTCTCTGCCATAGGATAAGACCCTAAGATTTTAAGCATCGCAACTCGCTTTTTAATGCCTGCTATCGCATCCTTTATCGCCTCTTCCTCTATATGGCCCTCGCAATCTATATGAAACATGTAGTCACCCATAGCTCGCTTTGAAGGTCTTGACTCAATCTTCGTGAGATTTATACCCCTGAGTGCAAATTCGCCCAGAACATCATATAGCGCACCGGGGCGGTCCTTGAGGTAGATCAATATAGAAGTCTTGTCGCGTCCTGTGGGGGCTGTACGCATGTTGGTAGAAGAGAGCACTACAAACCTTGTTACACTATCACGGTCCTGCACATTCTCTTCTATTATTCTGAGGTGATATTCAACCGCTGCTGTTTCTGACGCTAATGCTGCAATCTCCTCTGACTGTGATGCCTGTTTTGCTGCAACTGCAGTACTATCCACCGGCTTCACCTCCTTATCTTTGCATCTCGCACGCAGGAATCGCTTGCACTGCGCCAGTGCATGCGGATGCGAAACTATCTTCTTTACACGGTCAAAATTGTTCAATGCCAACAGGCATATCTTTATTGGCACTAAAATCTCGTCCACTATCTGCATTTGCGTTCCTGGTTCGGCATTTTCGCCTGATAAGACATCCAGGGTCTCACCAACTGAGCCTTCCAATGAGTTCTCTATTGGTACTATCCCATAATCCACCTCCTTACTCAGTATGCTCTCCGATACATCCAGTATTGTATCATAATATCGCATCTCCACCTCCGTCTCTAAATTCATCCTCTTCAAGCCCACCCATTTCAATGCCGCCATCTCCGAGAAAGTCCCCGCAGGACCCAGTATACCTATACCTGTTCTCTTCATCTCAACCTTGCCGGGACCTTTTGATTCCGTAACAGGTCTTCAAAGCTCTCTCTCTCCCTTATCAGGTCTGCATGCCCGTCTCTGACCAACACTTCCGCACATCGCGGACGACCATTATACTGAGAACTCATTGAGAACCCATAAGCGCCCGTATCGAGTATCGCGATCAGATCGCCCCTCTTCACCTCTGGCAGTAGTCTATCCCGGGCAATTATATCGCCCGCTTCACAGATGGGCCCCACAATGGTGTACAATTCGGTGCATGGCTCGCTATACCTGTTCGCTACCACCACCTCATGATACGCATCATACATCACCGGTCTTATCAGGAGATTGAATCCTGCATCTATCGCTACGAAATTCTTGTATGCGTGCTTAACAGTATTTACACGGCTTACAAGTATGGATGCGGAGCCCACAATAGACCGCCCGGGTTCCAATATCAATTTTGGTGCTATGCCCGCCGCTTTCTTACGCTCAAATGCAGGTGAGATCGCATCACGGAGTTCCGCGGGCGTTGGAGCTATCGCCCTCTCCTCAGGTCTGTATCCTATCCCAAGTCCACCACCGAGGTCTACAAATTCAAGCTCTATACCTGCTTCACGCAGGCTCGCAACGAGATTCAACATCTTATCCGCCGCATCACCAAATACGCTCACATCCAATATCTGTGAGCCGATATGGCAATGTAAACCCCGAAGAGAGATGTTTCGCATTCTGTGTGCCGCGTGGCATATCTTCATCACATCTTTATAAGGAATACCGAACTTCGATTCTTTTAAACCCGTGGCTATCTTAGGATTTACATCAGCTGATATATCGGGATTTACACGTATAGCGATCTCCACTTCAGCCCCAAGCTGCTCAGATACCGATGCTAAAGCGTTCAATTCGTCATACGAATCTACAGAAATCCGTACACCCGATTCCACCGCTGCTATCAGGTCGTCATCACTCTTTGAATTGCCATTGAAGAGTGTCTTCCTCCGCTCTATGCCTGCTAACTTCGTTAGCTGGAGTTCTCCTGTTGAGAATACATCAGCACCTGCACCTTCACGTGCCAGTAGCTTTAATATCGCTAAATTGCCATTCGCTTTCACTGCATAGTAAATGTCCGTATTGTAATCATAATCATCAAACGCGGTTCTATAGCTTCTGAAATTCTCTATTATCCTCTTTTCGTCCGTTATGTAAAGTGGTGTGCCATACTTCTCTGCCAGTTCCACTACATCTGCACCACCAAAATATAAATGGCTCATTCTTCTATTCTTACCTTCTCCGGTTTTAATTCTTGCTTCCGCTTCCACTTCCACTCCTCCACTACCAGTCTATAGTCCAGTACTGAAAGGAATAAAAATATAATATACATTTATTATACATTATCCTGGATGTTATCAGTTTTATACCCAGGGATTCAAGGTGACGCTTGAATCTGCTGTCCCATTCCTTTTTACCATTCTTTCTGTGAGCTCCGAACTCACTTCCATTGTCTGAGATCAGCTCTTTTAAAGGCATGATGCCCCAGTAATCCTCAACAAGCTTATCTACCAAAGCTATGCTGTTTTCAGTGTTAGCATTCTTGAATTCTCCTGCTGCAAGGATTTTCCTTGAAGCATCATCCAGAATAGCACAGAACTTTATCCCATCCTTCTCAAACCAGTCTATATGGGCATGGGCAGCTGACATCGAATGCTCTCTTTCAT
>JAGGRR010000221.1 GCA_021159465.1 Methanophagales archaeon | reverse complement strand
GACCCGGTTATTCTTTTCTGGGTGTTAACGCTTGGATTTGGTACAACATTTACCTTGCTAGGGATGCGATCCAAATGTCAAACGAGAGAGGCTGATGGAAAGATGGATTATTTAACCGAGCACGCATGGGAATGAGCTTCATTTATTGCGTTTAATACTTTTTTATGCTCTATCTCCTCTTTTCTTTTCTGTTCTCTTAATTTCTCCTCTGCGAGTTTCTTGTTATTCTTTGCTTTTTCAAACTCTGTGTCAATCTCCAGAGTTTTATCGTAGTATCTTATCGCTTCCTCGTATCTTCATGACTCATCAAGGGCAACTCCTCTGTTGTTCCAAACATCCGCATCCTTCTTCTTTCCAAACAAACCCATCATCCCACCTCCTTCACCAACCAGCCCTCCTCACATCTCTTCAATCCACTTCTCTCAATCACATATTTCACTTCGTTCTTCAAAAAATTGAATACGCCAATATCATCAAATATAACCTTCCCCTGCGTAAACGCATCTAAAAGAACCGTATTCTTATTTTCAATCTCTTTTAAACAATCCTCTATGGTATAGCAAAACAAATCAGCGGGGAAAAACTATTTCCAATGCCAAATCTTCTTTATCTCGTGCTATAATAACTATGTCGAAATTACTCAATAAATTATCTTCTCCTTTAGTCTTTGACCCGAACAGGATTACGCACATCCCTTTCCTTTCCAATCCTTTAATAAACGCTTTGAAATCTTCTTCCCGTTCATCATGCATTACCCGAATTACTCATAATACCTCTGCATAGTTCAATATCTCCTCCATACATTTTATCGCTCTTCCCGCCTCTTCCTTTTCATATTCTGTAACCCTTGCATCCGGGTATCTTGCTTGCGTATAATGTTCACCCAGTTCCTTTGAACACTTCATTACATCCTCTGGCACTTCATATCCCAGCTTCTCGATAATTCTCACAAGCTCAACCAGAGAACGCGTATATGGTTTCAACCCACTTTTTACTATTATCTTCCCTTTCAAATATAGCTCTGCCGCCTGCTGACTTGAAAAACAGGCTATGTCATAAAGTGTTCTTCTCATCTTCTCAATCTCTTTGGATAGTCCTTCTAATTTGTCTATCCCTCTTAATTTAGAATTCTGGATTATGGGTCGTACTACGGAGGGGGCTAAAAACATTGGTATTTTGCCCGCTTGTTATCTAAAAGTATTTACAACTGATGGATGATTCTCGCACCCGAATATGATATTCTACTCTGTCTCACTTCACCGAATTCGTGCAGTGCTTCACTATCGCCGGGCACGAATACTGTCTCACCGAGCATAGCAACGCTTGCGACTTTGCCTTCCGCAGCAACTGCTTCGATTGCATCACGGCATCGCTCACTCATCAGCCCGGTTTGCAACGAGAAATCACGTGCTGCACGCATGAAGGTATCCATATCAGGCTTCTTCAGCAGCTCCTTCAAGGCTGCTCTACCTGCTTTGTTCACATTCCGTATGATGGATGCATCCTGCAGTATATCCCTTGTTGCCTTCACACCAAATGTGACGTAACTTATCTTCACCTCCTCTGGTGGCAGTATAATATCAACCATGCCAATACCGGGAGGACCTGGTTTCTTTCTTAGCACAACCCCGCCATAAGTCTCCGCAATTACGTCGCCCAGCCCTGTATTGTTCTCCACTTCCGCGAGGTGTGCTATCTGTGCAACCTCATTCAATGTCATCCTGAGCGAGAGGAGCGCATTTAATGCGAGTGCAGTACTGAGTGCTCCGGCACCACTCGCTCCGAATCCGGCTCCAATTGGAACTTCAAACCTGGTTGACACCCGAATGGGGTATTCGTATCCACCAGCCATACGCCGGCAGACATATCCGGTGGTACTTGTCTCTTCCACCTCCACTCCATCTATCTCTATCCCTGGTCTTACATCATCCACCGATACCTCAGTTACACACCCTGCCTCCAGTACGATACCACAGCCAATAGAGCCTTTATACAGTGGATTCCTATCATCATGGATAGCAAAGATACCGGTTATGTGCGACGGAGAATAAGCCCTAACCCTTGCCCTTGCCTTTGCCCTTGTGGTGGTCCTGGCACACATATCTACGCTACGGATTTATAAACTTAGCAGCTATTATTTTATTTGTTGAGAGAAGATGGTGGGTCGGATATGTAAAGCTAAGGGCAATTGCGTACCTGAAGTGCTGGAGACGGTGGTGGAGATCGCGGTCGGCATAGCGAGGCAGAGCATAGAGCGCAGGAGAATGGGAGCCCTGTTTGTGGTTGGTGATGAAGATAGAGTATTAAAGAAGTCTACACCGCTCATCCTGGACCCTCTGGCGGGTCATCCGAAAGAGGTAAAAGATATAAGGAACGCAAATGTACAGGGCACGATAAAAGAGCTTGCGAAGCTTGATGGCGCTTTTATCGTCAGTGCAGATGGGTACGTTCTTTCCGCAGCGAGGTACATAGAAGCGAGTTATCGGAATATTAACCTCCCTATGGGTTTTGGAAGTAGACACATGGCAGCAGCATCAATATCTAAGGATACAGATGCCGTTGCGGTTGTTGTCTCTGAGAGTGACGGCGTTGTAAGGATATTTGATAGCGGTGAGCTGGTAGCGGAGATATTATCGGGGATATGGGAACTGGATAAGATAAAACCGCATATAAGAGGCAAATACGAGAAGATAATAGAGAAAAACCTGGGCTTGACGATGATAATGAAGAAATAGCGCAATATAAGATAAGAATAAGAATTAAACACCGAAGAAGATACACGAAAGTATGAACACACACGCTGAGATCAGAACGATGGTTGCACCCGAGGGCAGATTGAATAAATAAGCGAGCAATAACCCGCAGATGGTTAATATCACGGAAAGCGCAACAGAGAGCGCGATCATACCATGCATGCGGGCTGTGAATCGTCTGCTGATCGCCGCCGGTATAGTCAGCAGAGCAATGACAAGGATAACCCCCACCACTCTTATCAATGCCACCACGGTCAGCGCAATGAGGCATAATAATAGAAGGTATAACCGCTCGGTGTGGAGTCCAATCACGGTTGCATACTCCTCATCAAAGGATATAGCCTCAAATTCATGACGATACAAAGCCACCACGCCAATGATGACTGCATCCAGGAGCAGCATGAGCTTGATATCAGACCCGGATACGGTTAGGATATTACCAAATAGATACCCAAAGAGGTCCGGGGCGTAACCAGGGGTTAATGCGACGAGGATAATGCCCAATGCCATTCCCGTAGCCCACAGGATACCTATTGCCGTATCTTCCGGTATCTTTGTTCTCCTGCTCACAATGCCCATGCACAATGCAGAAGCGATGCTGAAGGGGATAACACCCAGAACAGGGTCCAAACTCAGGAAATAGCCCAGACCGATGCCGCCAAATGCTGCATGCGCTATTCCTCCGCTTATGAACACTATCCTCTTCACTACTACGTAGACACCGACGATTCCACATGCAATACTGGCTAATAGCGCCGCTATTATTGCATTTCGCATGAACCCGTATCCTATAATCTCTATCATATCATCCTTCAGTGTGACTCAAATCATGGAGTGGGAAATAACTCCTATCCCGGCATGAGATGAGTACCACGCGGCTTATCTCCGATTCAGCCACTACCCGGTACTCTGACTCTGCTAAATACGCTGTAATCTCAGTTGCAAAATCTCGCACACGCGATGCAGTGGGCATTGCAGCCCGTGGCAAACGCATCCTTGAGTATCCTATATGCATATACGCCTTCACCTCGATGAAGTCAGGCTTCGCCATCTGGAGTAGAGCAGCATAACCTTCTGGATTCTCCATATTTAAACCCTCTATACATGTGATTCTTACCACTGTTCGCACTCTCTTGTTGCGCAGCTCTTCCAGAGACTGTATTATACAATCCCAGTAATCAGCATGAGCGATTTTTTTGTAAATGCTCTCTTCCGGGGCATTCAGTGAGATATACAATTGCGTGGGTCTTATCGCTCGTATCACCTCGGGATTCGTGCCATTGGTCACCACAAAGGTGGTCATCCCATGCGCATGGAACTCTTCTATGAGCTCCTCCAGATAAGGATACAGTGTAGGCTCGCCAATGAGCGATATAGCAGCGTGTCCTGGCTGGTTAGCCTCAGCAAAAATGCCCGGGTCCGTCCTGGAAGAGCCCTTGAACCCCGATATCAGCCTCCTTTGCTCTCTTATACACCCATCTACAATCTCATCAGGTGAGTCCCAGATGACCCTTTCCTCCTTTTCATTCCCCTTCAGGTTGAACGCTTCAAGGGGACGCCAGCAATGGACGCAGCGTTGATTACAGAAAATCGAGGGAGTCATCTGAACACATCTATGTGCACTGATGCCATAGAACTTACCTTTATAGCAGTTTCCCTCGCCTCTCAGCGATTTACGTAGCCAGAGACAGGTCTTTACTGCACTATGCCTGTGCGCACCAACGAAGTGATAACCTTGCCGCTCCAATCTCCTCATCGGCGCTTCATCATGGTTCAATCTCAATGTATCCCTCCGTCCCATTCACCAGGACCTCCTCATCGTCTTTTATCAGCTTCATGAGATCTCTCTCAGGAGAATCAACGGTTGGTATCTCTGCTATAATCGCACCTACCGCCACTATCGTATCCGCATGATGCGTGACAATCATAGCCAGAGGACTCTTTGCATGCATTTTCAGCTGATATATCACGTATGAGCCCACAGTTGAGCCTTTACCACCCGGAAATATCAGCACGCGATTTGATACCTCCTGTCCATATACATCCAGTGATCTATCAACAAAGATACCTGTTACAGGATCCACGGCACCAAGGAACGAGATTCGCTGCCGGGAGACCAGAGCTCGTCCCTTCGCTATCCCTTTTGATACACTCCTGCCTTTTATCCTCTTCCCCTTCATTCGCAGTCTGAACCTACATAAATATGGACTTTTATAAGGTATAGAATAAGATATTAAGAGTGATAAGAATGGAAGAGAGAGTAAGCGGGGAGAGGGAGAAGGAGAAAGAAAAAGAGAGAGAATCAGAAGTGCAGTCTCTGGTGCTGAGATTACGGCAGTACCAGGCACAGGCGGAGACGACTTCTCAGGAGCTGGTTATGGTTCAGCAGGCGATAGCCGAACATGATAAAGCGATAGAGACGATAAAGCATTTGAAGGGTTTGAAACCGGGTGATGAACTGATAGTACCGATAGGTGCCAATTCCTCTGTTTATGTCACTCTTAGCACTACTGACAGGATAATAGTGCGGATAGGAGGAGGAGTGAGTGCGGAGAAAGACCCTGATTCCTCTATACAGTTCCTGGAAGAGAAGAAGAGGGAATTGGAAGATTCACAGCGTCAAATGACAGCATTACTGCAGAAGATAGAGCAGGAAGCACAGAAATTACAGACGCGATTGCAGGAGCTCGTTTCTAAGACCGGTGCACCGAAATAAGAAATGAGATGAGAGAAAAGCAGAGTCTTTAGATCTTGCTCTGAGATTTATGGGTGGATGTCATCCAGTAATTGCTTCTCTTTCTTCTCCACCATTATCTCTTCTATACAGGTATGGGGATAATTACCGGTCTCGTCCTTCTCCTCTGATTTCACCATATCCCAGATAGTAAGTAGAGCTACCGATAGCCCATACAGTGCATCCATCTCCACACCCGTCCTGCCAACCGATTTCACTGTTACCGTTACTCTTACCCCATCTTCTTCTATTGATGGTTCAACCTCTACCGCATCTATACTCACAGGATGACACATGGGGATCACATCCGGCGTATTCTTCACTGCGAGAATCGCTGCCACCTCAGCACAGGCGAGTGCATCCCCTTTCTTTATCTCTTTATTCTTCAGCTTCACAATTGTACCCTCTTTTAATCTTATCCTACCTGACGCTACTGCAATCCGGACTGTCTCCCCCTTATCGCTTATATCCACCATGCGTTGCATATGCGCATATTCCTCGCTCTCAGTGTCAGTGTGGCCAGACCCCGAAGAATATCTCCAGACCCAGTACAACGACACCCAGGAGAATGCCAGCCAATAGAATAGCCTTTGGCGAGACTTTTATGGCTGATTCCTCCACATCATAATATCGCATCAAGCCCGCAGAGGACATGAGCCCTCGCTCTTCAGTCCTGCCACGCCTCCTCTCCTCTTTCTTTGTCTTCTTCGTACTTTTTCCCTTTACCATGTTCTTCTCCTATGCCTGTTAATTATAGTATCATTATTCTCGTTCCTTTTACATTTATATCTACCATTGTCCCTTTATCCCTATCATTATCCTTGAATGCATCAGCATCACTGCACAACTCCACCTTTGTCGCTGTTGCATTCTCTATATCCCCGATGTCAATCTTATCCTCTGTGAATATGATTATCTCATTCAGGGGTGCATTTAGCGCTATGCCCCGCTCAGATTTGTATCGCCTGACTGCCTGGACAATAGCAGCGATTAAATCACCTTCAGCTTCAGCATCTGTATCTATCTTACCCGGTGTTGGCCATTTAGCCCTGTGTACACTTACACTCGCACCAGAATTAAAATTAAGATATGAATACATCTCCTCAGCAAAGAAAGGGATAAAAGGCGCGAGCAGAAGAGAAAGGGTCTTCAGTGTGTGGTATAACGCATATCTGGCAGATTCTTTACCGGTAATAGAGGAAGAACGTCCATATAACCGCGATTTTACCAGCTCAATGTAATTATCAGCGAGTATATACCATGCAAACGACCTGATACTCTTCATTGCCTCGTCAAACTGGAAGTTCTCCATCGAGTCTGTCACGGCGCTAACAAGTCTGCTCAGTTTAGAGAGCAACCAGCGGTCAACAATCTCCAATTCAAATTCAGGCTCTTTAGCATTGACATTGGCATTGGCATTGATATCATATTCGGCGAGATGTGGCAATGAGAACCTGAGGATACTCCAGAGTTTCTGCATGAATTTACTCGCTGCTATTATGTCCTTCCAGCGGAATTGGACATCAGAGCCCGTAGCACCACCAATTGCCGCCCACTGCCTGAATACATCTGCACCATGCCTCTGTATCACCTCATCGGGCGATACAGTATTGTTCCTCGATTTGCTCATCTTGTAGCCATCTTCGCCCAGTAGCATACCATTAATGAGGACGGTGCGCCAGGGTATCTTGTGGGTAAGGGCTAAGGAACGCAGGATAGAATAGAAAGCCCAGGTCCTTATTATGTCATGCCCCTGTGGTCTTAAATCAACAGGGAACGCAAATTCAGACGAATCGGTACTGAAGCGCCAACCGGCAATCCAAAGCGCGGTTAGAGAGGAGTCCATCCATGTATCCAGCACATCTTCCTCGGCTTCAAATTCCATGCCCCCGCAACTGGAACACGGTGAACCGGGACTCGTCACCACGGGGTCAACCGGCAGTTCTGCTTCTGAAGCAACTTTCACTGCGCCACATCGCTTGCAATACCAGACAGGAATGGGTACGCTGAATATACGCTGACGCGAGATACACCAGTCCCAATCCATAGATTGAACCCAATTCTCCAATCGCGACCGGAAATGTGCGGGATACCACCTTATCTCCTTTGCCGCTTTCAATATTTCAGCTTTATTCACACGCACGAACCATTGTCGTGTGGAAATAATCTCAATGGGCGTTTTACAGCGCCAGCAAACGCCAACATTCTGTTTTATCTTCTCTCGCTTCTTAAGCAGTCCTTTATCAGCCAGATCTGTTATTATCCTGCTCTTACATTCCCCAGTATCCAGTCCTTCATATATACCCGCCATCGCAGTCATCCTGCCCCGCTCATCTATTGATGCTCTTAGTGGTAGATTATGCTTCTTCCACCATCTCACATCCTGACGGTCACCAAAGGTACATATCATCACCACTCCGGTTCCAAATTCGGGGTCCACCGCCTCATCTTTATATACCTTCACATGCTGCTTGAATATGGGCACTTCCAGCTCTTTGCCTGTAATGTCCTTATATCGCTCGTCATCCGGATGCACGGCAACAGCGACACAACTCGCCAGTAGTTCTGGTCTCGTAGTTGCAATCTCCACATATCCACTATCATCCAGTTTCCGGAATAGCAGATAATTCAGATGCGCATCCCTATCCTCATACTCCACCTCAGCGAAGGCTATTGCTGTTTCACAGCGCGGGCACCAGTTAACAGGATGCTCTGCCTGATATATTAGACCATCGTGATACATCTTCAAAAATGACTGCTGAGTATATCGCCTGTAAGTGTCATCCATCGTGATATACTCCCTGCTCCAGTCGATGGAGATGCCCAATCGCTTCATCATCACCTTCATCTGCTCTATGTTACGTGTGGTGAGCTCCTTACAGAGCGCTCGAAACTCCTGCTTGTCTATCTGATGCTTTGATATGCCATGCTCTTCCTCCACTTTCACCTCCGTCGGCAGCCCGTGACAATCCCAGCCCTGAGGGAACATCACCTCGTAGCCTCTCATTCGCTTGTAGCGTGCCAGGAAATCTATGTAACACCAGTTAAGCGCGTTACCTATATGGAAATCACCGGTAGGATATGGTGGTGGTGTATCTATGATATAAGGTTTATTATCTGAGGAGGGATCGAAGTAGTACATCGCTTCTTCCCACGCCTCTAACCACTTCCGCTCCACTATCTCGTGGTTGTACTTCTTCTCCAGTCGCATAGGTTGCTTGTTGCTTTATTCTATATCTCTTTAAATATTATTTTATCGCTATCCCTTATAGCTCGTTTACTTAATACTTATCACTTATCACTTATTTACAGCGAAAGAATGCTGATTGCTTTTGAACTCTCCGGGGAGCATGAGACATTACCAAAGGCGGAGGCGCTGGCTTGCCTGCGTGCTCATAATATAAGATATGAGGAGAAAGAGCACACAGATGGGATACTTGTGATCGAAGCGGAAGAGGGCACTTTGGCAGCTTCTGCTTCTATGGCGGAAATCGCTGAACGATTGGGAATGACACATCGTGTCTATGCCATATTAGGCGTCGTGAGCAGCCGATACAGATGCATAGATGAGCGCGAGATGGAGGCACTTATAAAGGATGCCGTGGACAGAGTTATGGAACCGGGCGATACATTCGCAGTTCGGGTGAGGATGAAGGGTAAGAGTGCAATAGCGCAAATGCAAATGCAGAGAGGGTATCAGCATAAGGAGCTGGAGCGAGAAGTGGGA
>JAGGRR010000220.1 GCA_021159465.1 Methanophagales archaeon | reverse complement strand
GGTAAGAGAGGCGGTGGAGGATGCCGCGCCCGGCACCGTTATATATGTGCACGAGGGGACTTATAACGCTTATTCATGTGTTTCACCTTGCATCTGCCCCTGGGACTACTACGTGTTGAACAGGGTTGACATCGTGGATAAGAACAACATCACGCTCATCGGCGACGGCTGGAATACCGTGTTGAACTCTAACTTTCCATGCACTCATGATGGGCGCTGGAAGATACCGCTCATCAACATTATAAATTCAAGCAATATCACCATTATGAACCTTGCATTGATAGAAAGCGGAATTGAACATGAATTGATTCACATAGAAAATTCAAGAGATATAACAATAGACAATTGTAAAATCAGGAGTACGAGAGGAATATTAATTGCTTATTCACTTATCAATACTCCAGTAGTAATAATAAAAAATTCCACATACTGCCGTTTTTCAAACAATCTTATTTATTCGATAGAGGGGTATGATTCCAATCATATGACTCATAACTATGGAACAAATCCTGCAATTTTTCTGGACTCGCATTCAAGTAATAATCTCTTCTTTGATAACACATTCTGCAAAGTGTTGAGGGGTATAAGGGTTGAAGGTAACCACAATAAAATGTATCATAACAATTTCTACCGCGAGCATGCACTTGATTACTTGCAACTGCGCAAATATTGGAATAGTGCTTCACTGAGAAACTGGACTGAGAACAAGGTGTCGCCAATCGTATCTGATGCGGGTAGTGGCAATCTATGGGATTCCAATTACTGGGGCGAGCATTTTGTAGTAGCGAACTTCGACATGTATCTCAACGGTGCAACACGAACTAAGAACTTTTCGGGCGTATGGCGGAGTTGCTATCCTCGGAAAGACAACAACAGTGATGGTATATACGATAAGTGGTATGCGAGTCCGGACCCTGTTTATGGAAACCCTGTGATAGACCATTATCCTGCGATAGAACCGTTCAACACGGAACTTGATGCGAGCATTGAGGGTTTTGTCGTCCCCAACAGGATATACAGGGGAGTGAATAATTCGGTATATGTGCTTATAAGGCGAAAGGCGGGAATTGGTCTGATTAATGAAAGCAAATTCAACATCATGCTGCTCGCGAGAAAGGATGGCACATGGTACGAAATAAGCAACACCACACTACATATAGGAGGCATATTTGAAGGATTTGATGTGTCTAAGCGTTCAGTGCTCTTGTGGAAGCCCGAAGATGCTGGAGAATATGAGATAAAAGCGAGAATCACATCGGATATAGAGGACATAAACGCGCCGAATAACGAGTTCGCAGTGAAAGTGGAAGTGGATGATGCGCCCTCATTTGTCAGAAGCTTGAGGGAGCAGTGGCGTCCGCCAGATGTGAAGAAGCCGCGCAGGAATGCAATATCACCTGCGATTGCGGTGATGGCTGCTTTTGCGCGTGGCAGTGACTCCCAGCGCTATGGTTGGTTTGATGACAGAAGTGGGCAGTGGGTGAAAGATTCACTCAGATACGGAGCGGAGATATCGCTGCGAAGCGCTGGAGAATGGGCTGCGAGAACGATGTCTGTGGTGGCTTCGGGGGGAAGACCTCACGATTTCGCAGGCATAAACTTCATCGGTGCTACTGAGCGCTTCTACAACGGAGCTAACATGAGCGGATACGATGTTGCGTGGAACGATGCATACACGCTGATGGCGCTTGCATCCACGAGGAGAACATTCAAAAGTGAGATTGTGGAGAATGTCACAAGAGACCTCGTAAGCAAGCAGCATGAGGACGGACACTGGGAGTTCGTTGGAGCGTATATGGAAGGAAAGGCGAGCGATACAGCGGTAGCGGTGCAGGCGTTGTGCGCAGTTCGCCCATTCCTGAACGGACCGCTGAGAGATGCTGTTGATGCGAGCATTGAGAAGGGTTTGAGTTATCTGCGTGATGTGCAGAAAGAAGATGGAAGCTTCTCAAGATTCGGTGATGATCCTTCTGCGATTGCGACTGCAAGAGTTTTGCAGGCGTTCATCGCCGCCGGTTATAACGATGGCGATAGCACCGTTGTCAGCGGAGCATCTGAATATCTAAGCAGCAGCGAGCAGAATATAGAGTTAGAGCGTTATCTGTTCTTTGTGAATGCTTCAATTTTTGTTGAAGAGCTTAACAATGGAACATTGAACAGAACATTGCCCGTGCTGCACAGCATATTTGAGGATTATCATCTGGAATTCACGGGAAACAGCTCTGAGGTGAGTGTGGAGGTCATTAATGCGAGCGGGACATGGAAAGTGAAGGATGAGGAGAACAGGCATATTTACATGTTCCGTGCAGGTGAAACAGAGGAGTTTGGTCGTGTAATACACATATATGAAGTTCTGAGCGGATGGAATGACCTGCCTGTGGATGAATACAACATGCGAATAACCGCATTGAACGGTGAGCCATATCCGGTGGCAATAGAGATACTGCGGGAGAGACCGCTTCCGGATTTGAGCGTTGAGCGTGTGGATGCGCCCGCATATGCAATAGAAGGGGCAAACTGCACAATATCAGCGTTCGTGAAGAACAATGGCGGTGTAATACCCGTTACGCTGATTGACAGCGGAAAGGCAGTGAGCAGGATGCAAACAGGAGACGTGTGGGCGGAAGGCATGAAGACCGTGTCGTTCAAATGGCGCCCTGAAAGCGCAGGTCCACATAACATAACCGTGTTTGCTGACTATTTTAACGAAGTGGAAGAGCGAGATGAGAGTAACAACGCATTCTCAATCAATATTCGTGTGAAACATCCTGACCTGGTGCCTCTGGAGATGCATGCAGAGACGAGCATCGTGAACCTGACAAATGAGGTTGTCGTGAAAATAAGAGGAAGAACGGACGAAAGGTTCAGTGTTGCGCTGTACGATGAAAACGATGAAAAAGAGCTGCAGGATATGAAGGAGATAAATGGGATAGGGAGCGAGAACAGGGAAGGAATTGTTGAAGTCTCCCTTAACTGGACGCCTTCTCATGTCGGTGTTCACAATCTCACTGTCTTCGTTGACTGCAATGACGCCGTGCAGGAATCAAATGAGAACAACAATAAACTCACGAAGATGATGTGGGTGAGCTCTCCGGACCTTAATGTCAGGGAGATGCGGGTTCCCACAATATATGCGAATGCCACAAACCCCATATATGTTGAGATAGGCGGTGTTGCGAGGTGCTTCAATGTCTCGCTTCTCATCTGCAATATCAGTGGAGGAAACGGTGGAAACCGCACTGGCATCGGCAACGGTGTTTGTGATGCATGGCATCTCGAGGACAGGCAGAATCTACGAGCTGAGCGGGCTGATGAGCGTTTTGATGTCGTGCTGCACTGGAAACCCAACAGAACGGGAGAATACAAAGTGAGAGTGTTTGTTGATTCTGATAATGAGGTGATAGAACGAGATGAAACGAACAACAACGAAACAGAGTTCGTAAATGTTGTGCTTCCGGACCTCAAGCCTATGAATGTTGTGCTGCCACCTCACATATTCTTCAACGAATCAAATAGGATAAAACTGAACATAAGCGGTGCGGGCGACAATTTCAATGTATCCATGATGATTAATGGAAGTATTGAGAACGAGAGCGAGGAGATTATGCGGCATGTTGACACATTTTACGGGAACACTACTGTTGAGTTCAACTGGATTCCCGGGCGAATAGGCACGCTAAATATATCGTTTTTCGTTGATTGCAACGATTCGATGTATGAATCAAATGAGACGAACAATAATCTGACGGTAAAAGTGGATGTTGTGGAGAGGGTTCCTGTAGAAATCATAGCGCCGAAGGGCGGAGAGAGATGGAAAGGCGTGAGGAAGATAAGGTGGAGCGCTCCTCCTTTCAACAGAACACTTTACATAAATCTCTGGTATAGCCCGGACAGGGGTAGGAGATGGTTTGAGGTTGCTCATGCAATTGAGAACAGAGGCGAATATTCATGGGACACACGGAATGTCGCTGATGGTTTTGACTACAAGATAAAAGTGGAAGCATACGGTGAGTATGCATACGGAGAAGCAGTGTCAAACACATTCATGATACTGAATTCAGGTGCTGAGAAGTCATGGTCTGGATTCCATACGAACGCAGGATTCGCACTTACAACAACACCCAAAGCTCCGACACTCCTGTGGTGCAGTGCAGATGTGGGTGCGGTGCCCTCATCATCGCTTATCACCGTGAACAACAGGATATATGCGTTCTGCTGCGACGGCACGAGCGGATGGGTGACATGCCTGGATGCGGAGGATGGTTCAATGATATGGAAATCCTCACCGAAGGGTCTGTGGGGATACGGCTCATGGCTCACACCCGCGTTTTACAACGGTAAAATATATGTGCCGATGCGCGGCACTGTTATCCTCATGAAGACGGAAGAAGCTTCTGCAGAGCCGAAAGGAAGTGTTCCTGCGGTTGCACTGCACGAGATAGATGCGAATTCTGGCAATTCACAAGTGCGATACTACCTTGCTGGCAGAGCGAACGAGGACATAGGAGGAGTGAACGGAGGTGCTCTCGCAGCATGCAACAGTGTGTTTTTCGGCACATACAAGAACGGCACTTATTACTGCTATCGTGTTGACGGCACGAACAGATACAATTTCACGGGTGAATATGCATGCAGGGTTGCAGGAGTAAAAGATGTTGATTTTGTGGCGGTAGAGGACCCTGGTGGTATGCTTGGCTGGAAATATTCAGGCGGAGTTTCATCATGGAAATCGGGAGAACATGCGTGGTCGTTGAAGGTGAGCGAGGGGGCTGCGATGTCAACACCAGGAGCTGCACTTGGCAACCTCTATCTCGGCTCCGCCGATTACATGGGGTCCTCAGGAGGAGCTCTGTATTGTGTGAATCCCGAGACTGGCGAGGAGAAATGGAAGCATGGGTTCCCGTCAGGCGTTTATTCCTCAATCACGACTGTGGGAGGCGAGGTTTACCTGACAACCTACGGGTTCTACGAATCCACATCCGGCATATATTGTGTGGATGCACATGAAGGTTCATTGATATGGAATAAAGAATGGCAAAATAATGGAAGACCGACGGATTCAACACCCGCATATGCGTCTTTTGATGAAGGCTCTTTCGTTTATATCGCAGGTGCCGGCTGGGGTAGTGACAATTATGTGACGTGTTTTGATGTGGAAGAGAGCCGTTCTTATGGAAGAGGGGTGATAAAATGGGACCTTCCATCGGAAGGTAAAGAGGGCAACATAAAGGATGAAGAAGGGAAGTGGCATCGCATCGGTCATTGGACGAACTCTCCCGTTGTATCAATAGATAAAAAGGTGTTTGCTGGTGAGCCGGGTGGTGGTATGGTGCCTGATTATGCGGGCTTATGGTGTCTCGATGCATTGACAGGTGAGCTTAAATGGCGCACCGATTATGGTGGCTCAACAGTGGCTATAGTGGAAGGCACGATTTACACAACAGGTGGGGGTAAAGTGTGGGCAATCGGCTCGCTGAAGAAGCCAGATATTGTTGTTGATGAAATTGATGCTGAGGAAGCGGGGAAGAAAATATGTGGTGGCATTGAAACGCACGTTAATGTATGGGTGAAGAACGTAGGCGATGCGCCTGTGAATGAATCGTTTAATGTTTCGCTCTCATACAGCTGCGGTGGGGGTTACGGCGGAGGAACAATAGGAAACGAAACAGTGGATGCGCCGCTTGAGCCTGGAAAGCGTAAAGCAGTGGAATTCCGGTGGATTCCTCCTGAAGTCTCACAACAAACGAATTGCACGCTGCAGGCGGAGGCAAATGCGGATAGAAAAGCATACGAATCGGATCTGACAAACAACATGCTCACCGAGAATGTGACCGTTTATCCGATGATGCCAGATATAGAATTAGTGAAGATAGATGCACCTGCTCATGCGGAAGTTGGCGAATCCTGCAGTATAAGGGTGGAGGTGCGGAACAACGGCGCAG
>JAGGRR010000219.1 GCA_021159465.1 Methanophagales archaeon | reverse complement strand
AGCCTTTGGACCTGGAATAAGCCCATTTATAGTCCTTATCTTTTAAATCTTCACTCTTATACTTCTTTCTGAACCTGTTAATATCCACCGTCAAATTGGTGGTATCTCTAATTATTATCGTTTTTACGCTCTTACGCTTTCCACAAACTGATACTGTAAACCTGCTTAGAAGCCTGTAAACTCCCCTAACTATGCTTTAGCCTTTAATTCGCTTATTACGAAGGTTATATCTCCTTCAAAGCACATTGCGTGTATCACGACCTTCAGCATCGTTATAGCTTCTCTTTTGATAGATTGGAGAGTGATATGATGATCTTTTGTGAATGGTTGATGGGGGGTAAAGGGGTTAAAACGCCATCTTTATACGCCAAATTAGCGCTCCATTCGCTCAGTTTCGGTCAGGTGCATTGCAAGGTCGTAAAATTCAAAGTCGTCATAATTATAATCGTCTCCGAGATGATGATGCGCAGTGTCTATATATAACCATTGCCGTGGCAGAAGCAAGTGGAATAGCCGCAAATAATAATAGTGCAATACATAATAAATCCTTCATCATAACTCACCTCCTCCTTCAACTTTCGATTTCCGTTTGCTCAACAAAATAATTGGAACTGCAACTATAATAAAGGCTATACCTGCTGACAGTGGTAATGACCTCTCCTCTATTACATCTATCAGCCACATATTCGATACACAAGCAGTAACCATTCCCGAGACAAAACCAATCACAGTTAATTTTCTATTTTTAGTGAATGCATACACCACGATTGCAATGATAAGTCCTGTAATAGAAGAGGGTAAAATAAAGAAGATAAAAAATAAAAAAAGGAAAAAACCAAACATGGATGTCTTCAAATCAAGCGTAACATTCGAATTATTAATTACAAGCGTTTTAGTGGCAGATTGTGGATTAAAAAAACCTGTATTTGAAGTTGCTTTAACATCATAAACGCCATTTGGAAGTTTTAGGGAATACGAACCGTTATTATCGGTCAGACATGAGCTTACAAGTTCGTCGGTCCCATGACGATAAACGCAGACGTATGCATTTGCAGGTTCGTTATCAATTTCAACTCTTCCTGATAGGACCCAACCTGTTTTTCGTATTCCTTTGAGTTTAAGGTTGAAGAACTCGAAATCGTCATAATTGCTGCCGTCCCTGTTGCTGCCCGAGGTTATTTTAATCGTGTTATCGCCAATCCTTAGCGGATTTGGGTCAAGCAAAGTCCAAAACTCGCTTGTTTCAAGCTCTGGAATAACATGAAGATTGAGTATGCCGACTTCTACATCGTTTATGTAAATTTTATCCAGATATTCCGTAGAATCATTGATTTCATACAGAGCATCAGGAACAACTGACTTTATCATCAAAATGAGTTCAGGCGACTCAAATTCTGAGTTCATGAAGAAAGTTTTTGTATATACCAACCCTTCCGGCTCTTTTGGAATCAAGTTCTCCTTAAAATCGTCTCCTAAATGGTGATGTGAATCGTCTCTGAAAATAATCTCCTCAGCAGGTGGTGGCGTATAAGTATATTCGAGATTGAAATCAAGCGAAACATTTGAGTTATTTATTGCAGTGGTTTTAGTATCAGAAGCACCCACCGTCGATGCCGTGATATCATAAACACCATTTGGAAGTTTGATTGAGTATGTGCCGTCTTCGTTACTCCCGAATGAACTTACAAGCCTCGCCCATTCTTTATTCTCGGTTTCATTATGATAAACGTCAATCCATGCAAATGCAGGCTTGTGGTTATAAGTAACCCTTCCAGAAAGCATCCATCCGGTTTTACGTATCCCTTTTAGTATGAGTCCAAAAAACTCGAAATCGTCATAATTGCTGCCGTCCCTGTTGCTGCCCGAGGTTATTTTAATCGTATTATTGCCAATTCTTAGCAGACCTGGGTCGACTGAAATGTATATGTATACATCGGCGGGTTCGTGTTCAGGAGTAGCATAAAAATTAAGTATGCCAACTTCTACATCATTTATGTAAACTTTATCCAGATATTCCGTAGAATCATTGATTTCATGCGGAGCAACAGGGACAACAGACTTTATCATCAAAATGAGTTCAGGCGACTCAAATTCTGAGTCCATGAAGAAAGTTTTTGTATATACTACCCCTTCAGGCTCTTTTGGAATCAAGTTCTCCTTAAAATCGTCTCCTAAATGGTGATGTGAATGGTCTGCTATAATATATTCGATTGCAGAGACCTGCGGTGATATCTCTATAAGTTGCGGCGTTAGCAGTGGACCTTGTTCTATCACGGGTTGTGCGATAACAACCGTCTGAAATATGCTTAAAACTGCTAAACCGAGCAAAATATATGCGATTTTATTTCCCATTTTTCACTCTCCTCCTCAAAAGATATGCCCCAATGAGCAATCCTGCCGAAGCAAATATTACTTCAAATCCTGGAACTCCTTTTTCTCCTTTCGCAGCACCAAAGCAATAGATTTTTTCACCTCCAGCTCCTGCGCCAACAAATACCTTTTCATCCGCAATTGCTATTGAGGAAATATATTTTTCAGGTTTATAACTCCAAATTTTTTTCCCTGTATCTGCATCTATGGCATGTAATTCACTATTAAAAATCACAAACACTTTTTCATCTGCAACTAGTGGATCAGTTGACATCACCATTCCGAGAAACCGATCCAACCATCCCCTCGGGTCATAACCCCTCCACAACAACTCCAGCTCATCTGGAACAGTTTCATTTGTGTAGCCGGTGTTGCGTGAATCGTGTCGAACCATTTGCCAGTCGCTTGCTGATGCTAAAGGGGCAACCAAAAACATCGCTGTTTGGTCTTGTGACAAATACCCCGCCATAAATCCTATTGCTCCGACAACAAATAGACCAGTTCCCAATACCAGGAACAATTCGCCAA
>JAGGRR010000218.1 GCA_021159465.1 Methanophagales archaeon | reverse complement strand
GTTCAGAACATTACGATTTCTGGTATTGCAAATCATGTGGTGATAAGTGAAGTTTATGTGCATGCGATAAATCAAACTGGAAAAAATCTGAGTGAGTTCGTTGAGCTATACAATCCGACGGACAGGGCTAAAGATTTAACTGGTTGGACTTTAAGCGATAATGAGGGTACAATTACCCTGAATGGAATAATCCAAGCTCATAAGTTCTATCTTGTAGGCATGGCGGGTTACAACGCTCATAAAGACAATGCCAGTTGGCCCGATGCAGATTATCAGGCAACCAGTAGCAACTTCTCTCTGAAAGATGGCGGAGATGAAGTGATACTAAATAATTCCGCTGGTGAGGTTGTTGATATTGTCGGTTGGGGAACAGCAACAACTAATGAGACTTTAAATGCTGAAACTCCTGGTGAGAATAAAAGTCTGCAAAGGAAAGTCAATGACAGCATAAACGAAGGTGCCGGTCCCGCCTGGGACACCAATAACAACAGTGCTGATTTCTTCGTTCAAACTGCACCGAATCCACAAAACACTGGCTCTGCGCCCATACCCCCGATACCGGAAATGAGCACGCTAATATTGTTCACTTCTGGCTTGATCATGCTCGCGTGCTATGCCGTGTTAAGGCGGGTGAAGTAAAAAGAAAAAAGGCAAAAGTATGAAAGTGATAGGGCAAGCGTCCACGAGGGTAGCTGGTAGCTCCACACGCCTAACTGCAATGCATGGATGGCGCCGCTCACCAGATTCACGCAGTAAAAAAGCAGGTGAAGCGGGCATTGAAGTACAGGCGTGTACTTATTCTTTTTATGCTCATTCATGGTGCCGATCCTGCAAACAATACCGCTAAGCATGCTTTAAGACCGGGAGTACAAAAAGGGGAATAAGGAGGCGCTTCTTGACAACAAGGGGTGCTGAAAACCGGAATATCAGGATGAGTGCGATGAAAACGATAATAAATCTAAAAAGATTTCTTCACCCACAGAAAAATCTTAAGTTCCAGGGTGATAAAATACCGGAGCGTGAATAATTTGAGCTATACCGGGGACTTTCAGGATAGGTGATTTTAAAATTATAAAAATTCTTCGGGAGAGAAGGTAATGAATCGTATCGAAGCCACAGATGAGTCCGTTTCAGATACAAAAGAATTTAGACCCTGGTAGAGCAATCAGTAAAATCTTATAGCGAAGAAAGTTTAATTGTGCAACAGGGCATGCTATGTTCTGGACAATTTTTGGCTTGATTGCCGGATTTATGTGCATAACCAGTTTTATCCCACAGATATTGAAGGGCTACAGAACCAAGAAACTCGACGACCTTTCGTATCTCCTGCTGTCTTTCATGGGTTCCGGTATGTTCCTGTGGATTCTATACGGGATTCATATTGGTTCCATCCCGGTTATAATTACGAACGTTATGGGGGTTTGCTGTAATATCCTGTTACTCGTTATGAAGTTTATTTATTCTAAGCGATAGATAAGCGAGACAAAAAACAAAGTCGAAGTCAAAGTCAAAAATCCACCGATTTCTGTGCTGATGCAACCGATTGCAGCTTCTGTTTTATTGTCCCCTCTTTATCTCTCCTCTCATCTATCTTTAAGGTCGTAACGACTCTTTCAGCACCTTGCTCAAAAACCGATTTGTGCACAGCTTCAAGCGCCTTTAATACTACAGACATCTCTTCTGCTTCAAATATCGTGCCCATAGCTGTGAGTTCGGGTCTCAATCCCAACCTTTTCAACTCATCCACTGCTTTTGATACGTATCTACTTACGCTTGGCGTCTTTGTACCTATCGGCACGACCGCAATTTCTGCTATTATCATTTCGTTTCTATTTATTTGTTAGAGTGCATTACCTGATTTTTATAGCGGAAAATGATATATAAAAGCTTTTCGATATGTTATGTGTTATCCATTTGGGTGAGAGTTTTATGCGATTATGGAATCTAATAGGGGCATAGATGTTTTCTCTATTGAGAATACGTGTTATCCGTAAGGAAAGTTTTAAATATAAACATCTAATAGAGAAGAAAAGGAACAATGTCAAAGCAAAAGGTCATTATCATTGCATGCATTTTGCTTTCGCTAATCCTGGTGGGTGCAATCACGTCCATCCATTACCAGGTTGCTCCGAAGGGGATCACAGTGACCGATGATTTTGGCAGGAATGTCACACTGAATGGTGTACCCGCGAGAATTATCTCTCTATCGCCCTCCAATACCGAGATCCTATTCGCTATTGGCGCTGGAGATAGAGTCGTTGGCGTGACTGAATACTGTAATTACCCTCCTGCTGCAAAGACACGCCCCAAGGTAGGCGGCGTCTCCACCGTGAGCATAGAGAAAGTGGTTGCACTGAATCCTGATATCGTCATTGGCTGTAGCATTAACGGTAAGGATACGTTTGAGCGGCTGGAGGAGCTGGGTATACCCATCTTAGGACTGAATCCAAAGAATATCAGTGGGATACTGGCAGATATTGAGCTGGTGGGTAGAGTAACAGGCGAAGAGCGCAACGCCACTGATTTAGTTGCGGCTATAGATAGCAGGTTGGATGCGATAAGAGCGAAAGCGAGAGCTATGAGGGGCTCTCAGCAGGCAGCAGCTCCAACAGTATTTTATGATATAGGTGGTTTCTATACCGCGGGTAACGACACATTTGTAAACGAAATAATTGAGACCGCAGGAGGCAGGAACATCGCTGCTGATAAAACTGGCTATTTCCAGATGAGCATAGAAGAGCTCATTGCTAAGAATCCACAGGTTATTATCTGCGATAGAGGAATGGGAAGCATGAGCAAGGCGTATGAGGAGATAGTGAGTGATGATAGACTGAAAATAGTAGATGCAGTGCGAAATAACAGGGTTTACCTGATAGATGGGGATATAATTGACAGACCGGGTCCGAGGATAGTGAATGCTGCGGAAACTGTTTATGGATATCTGTCCGAATTCCACAATATTAAAGTTAAAGAGGAGGGACCTGCTAATGCTACTGCCACCGCCACTATTACTACTACTCCTCCTATGCCCCTACAAGCATCTCCTTAGTTCCAGTCCCGTTGCTACTGCATAGCATATTATCCTGCACTTTCGCATTCATGCACGTGTTAATCCCTATCCCATATCCCTATATCAGTTTATACAGCGTATTCCTCCTCCTCGGTGTCCTTCCTGCATCTTTTATCAGCCGTTCGAACTCTTCCGGGCTCAGGTATTCTCCGGCTGAAGAGCCCGATAGCCGTGATATATTCTCCTCCATCAACGTACCTCCCAGGTCATTCACACCGAAATATAGCATCCTCTGTGCATCTTCTACCCCGAGCTTCACCCATGACGCCTGTATATTCACACAATATGGATGAAGAATGACCCTTGCGAGTGCATGTACTATTGCATTCTCCTCAAAGCTGATATCCTGCTTCACCAGCTTCCCCAATTCATTATTCTTACGCATGAACTTCAGGAGCACGAACTCGGTAAACCCTCCTGTCTCTTTCTGCAGCTCCCTTATCCTGAAGATGTGGTTTATCCTCTCCCTCCACGTTTCTATATGCCCATACATGACAGTGGCAGTGGATGGAATCCCCATGCGATGTGCACTCCTTATTATACTCTCCCATTTAGCTGTATTTAATTTCCGGGGGCATATTATCGCTCTTATAGAATCATCCAGTATCTCTGCTGCCGTGCCCGGAATAGAGCCCAAACCCGCTCTCTTCAACTCCTTTAATACCTCTTCCGCTTCTAACCCTGTGTTTCTTGCTACATGGTATATCTCCATAGGCGAGAAGGCATGGATATGCACATCAAATTGCGATTTTATAGTCTCAATAAGTCTGCAATAGTCATCCAGCAGGAGATCTGGATGCAATCCCCCCTGAATGCATATCTCAGTCGCTTCATTTTTCACCGCCTCTTCCACCTTCTCCAGAACCTCATCCAAACTCAGCATATAGCCACGCTTCTTCTCCTCCCTGAATGCACAGAACTTGCAATTCCCGATGCAGACATTCGTGAAATTTATGTTCCTGTTCACCACGTAGGTGACAATATCTCCCTTCGTCTCCTTTCGCAGCTCATCCGCGATGCGAAATAAAAGAGGGGGGTTACTCACAAGAAATGAGGCATCTGCACGCTCTATCCCTCCCCTCCTTATCCTCTCATATAACTCATCGAAATCGTCTTTCATCCATCTGAATCTGATATATTCTTACACTTACTTTATGCCTGTTATTATCTCCCGGTTAAGGTCAAATACTGTTGCCTTCTCCGCACCATCTTCTATCATCAACTTCTTACTCGCATCTATTTCTCCGATCATAGCGGCTGTTATACCCGCATTCTCGAATATATTGATGCATTCCGTGCCCCTCTCTGCATCCTCAACCGTTAGTACAAATCCTGTACCTGGATACATCTTTAGCCAGTGTGCGATAGAGATTGGTACTTCTTCGGAATCGGGTCTCGGTATCTTCTCCAATTCCACACGTGCTCCCACACCCGAAGACTCGAGTAACATCCCCAGGGTACCAAGCGTGCCAGGATTGCTTATGTCCTTACCGGCAGTTGCCAGCCTCTTCTCTCCTATCTCCACCATTGTATTCAATTGCCTCTTTATCACAGCTGCTGACTTCCTTGTCGTGTTGTCCCATGCAAGGTTGTATTTCGGATATATTCTACCATCGAGATCAATTGCCACAACTATTTTATCGCCTGGCTTCGCGCCACTCGAGAATATCACGCTGTTCCGCTTCACAGTCCCGACAACCCCCACATCAAGCGCATCGTATGAAGTATCGGGATGTAGATGCCCCCCCACCATCGGCACGCCAAACTTCTTCACACCATCCTGCATCCCCCTGCCCAATTCCGCACATATATGCTTCTTCTGCGTTGAGGTCAGATTCACCATCGCCAGTGCAGTACCGCCCATCGCCGCTATATCATTTACATTCACGAGTACTGCGCAATAACCTGCCCACCATGGGTCTGCATTCAATAATTTACCCCATATCCCATCTACCGCAAGCAAAATAAAATTGTCATCGTCCACTCTGAGCACTGCCGCATCCTCACCAAATCCCGCTATCGTCTTACTACCCACCCTATCTGCATCCTCAAGCGTCTTCACAAGGTCTCTTATAGCTCCCTTACGCTTCACCCCTTCAAAGTTCCTGAGCTCTGCAGCCAGAGACTCCAGATTCACCCCCTCTCCCTGATTCATATCCCGCATTTGTGCTCCTCCAACTCCTCTATTATCTTTTTTACCTCTATTATATCCTTTATTCTGAAATCAGTAACCTCAAAAATTTCACTCGGTCTATCCGCAGCCTCCTGTAAGGACAATACCGCTATATCCGATTCACAAAATGCGAGATAGTCGTTCCTGTCATCACCAACCATTATCACCTTATGCCTGTCTTTCAACTTCCTCACCAAATCTCGCTTGTCCTCCGGGGTCATCATACCAAAGATATTCTCCTGAGGTACCTCCGGTAGATATACCGATATCTCCTCAGGTTCTATCCTGTCTCCTGATGCTATAAATATCGCGCAATCCATCTGACTCAATTCCTTCAGGAGTTTGCGAGTCCCAGGGAAGAACTTTATACCTCCCGCTATTAAAAATTTTATCGCTTTGCTCGCCATCTCCACTATCAAAGCTACTCCTACTACCGGTAGAATATCACACTTCTTTAAAAACCCCATCGTTTCATGCACATCCTTCAACTTGATGCGCCTATCGTTCAAAATTGTTTCCAGTACCTCTTCATCATCTATCTCTCCTCTCTTATATATCACTCTAATTTCTATTTTTTTCTCCTTCATCACCTCTGACAGCAACTTCGAATCCTCTTCTTTCGCTAATGTCTCATCGTATCGTGTCTTTAATATCACCATTGCACCCTTCTCCAACCTGTCCGTACAGCTCAACCCCGACACTCTGCTCCGCTTCGTTATCCCTCTATCTATATTTTTTATTATTCTGAACGATGCATAAAGAACACCTGCACCGTCAAATACTACTGCTAAATCCCTCATTTGAGCATCATCTCCAAATTAATTTTTATGGGTGAAGCTATAAGAATAGAGATGGTCCTTATATATGGGTATGGGGTGTTGAGTGATGGCTCAGAACATTGACCTTGTAACAGAGAGGTGGGAGGACTTTCTGAAGCGATATTGCTGGGATGAGCTTGTAGAACTCGCGAATTATTATCCAGAGAAGCGGAGTTTGCTTGTTAAGTTCACTGACATGGACCTTTATGACCCGAATCTCGCCGATATGGTGCTGGAAAGTCCTGATGTCGCCATTAATGCGGCAACAAGGGCATTACGAGCTATTGATACCCCAACAGGGGTTACACTCGATGAGGCGAACTTTCGCATAATAAAGGTACCGAGAAGGCTAAAAATCCGCGATATCAGGAGCGAGGATATAGGAAAACTCGTGAGTATAGAAGGATTGGTGACAAAAGCGACAGAGGTGCGACCCAAAGTGGTGGATGCGGTATTTGAATGCCCATACTGTCACCATGTATTCTCAATGGGGCAGAGTGGGCGGCAGTTCAAAGAGCCGGTGGAGTGCGATCAGGAGAGTGGCGGATGTGGTAGGAAGGCACAACATTTCAAACTCCTAATCGAGCAGTGTAAATTTGCAAATGCGCAGAAGATACGGCTGCAGGAGTCACCGGAGGAACTACGTGGCGGTGAATTGCCACAGGCAATTGATGTCTATCTTGAGGATGACATCACCGGTACTGTCACACCCGGTGACCGGGTCATTATTACAGGCATTCTCAGGTCTTATCAGCGGACAACCAGGTTCGGAAAGACACCTTTCTTTGATATCTATCTTGAGGGGAACTCATTGGAGCACAAGGAGGAGGAATTTGAGGAGATAAAGATAACGGAGGAAGATGAACAGAGGATAATGGAGCTGAAGGATCAGCCAGACGTTTACGAGAAGCTGATAAGGAGTATCGCACCCTCAATTTATGGCTATGAGGAGATAAAAGAGGCTATGGTACTCCAATTGTTCGCAGGTGTACCGAAGGAGCTGCCAGACGATACGCGAGTACGGGGTGATATACATGTATTGCTCGTTGGTGATCCGGGTGTGGCAAAGAGTCAATTACTGACATATCTTGTGAAGTTAGCACCTAGGGGCTTGTATACCGGTGGTAAGAGTAGCACTTCTGCGGGACTGACCGCAGCGGCAGTAAAAGATGAATTTGGGGAAGGGCGATGGACTTTAGAGGCTGGAGCTCTGGTACTCGCAGACAAGGGTATAGCAGCGGTGGATGAGATAGACAAGATGAGAAAGGAGGATAGAGATGCACTTCATGAGGCTATGGAACAGCAAACAGTATCAGTAGCGAAAGCGGGTATAATGGCACGGTTGAACTCCCGCTGTGGGCTGTTAGCTGCTGCGAACCCCAAATATGGGCGATTTGATAAGTACACCCCTATTGCAGAACAGATAAATATGCCGCCCACGCTACTATCGCGATTCGACCTCATATTCACCATGATGGATAGACCAAACGAGGAGACAGACACGAAGACCGCTGAGCATATAATCGAGACGCATTATGCAGGCGAGCTACTCGCCCAGCTTAAGAATGTAAGCAAGATAGATATAGCCGAGAGAGAGCATTTCGAGCATGCAGTGGCGGCTATGAAACCCCCAATTGAGAGTGACCTGTTAAGAAAATACGTAGCATGGAGCAAGCGGAATGTATTCCCGGTAATGAGTGAAGGAGCGAGGCAGAGATTCCTTGAATTCTATATCGGCCTCCGCAGGCAGGGCTATGAGGATGAGGAAGCACCGGTTCCTGTAACTGCGCGGCAATTAGAGGCACTGATTCGACTCGGTGAGGCGAGAGCAAGGGCGCGACTGAGCGATGAAATAACAGAGGAGGACGCTGACCGCGTGATTAATATCGTCACATACTGCCTGAAACGTGTCTTCGTTGATCCTGAGACCGGTAGGCTTGATACTGATTGGGTTACTGTGGGCATAACGAAGACTAAAAGAGACCGAGCAAGGTCAATAAGGGAAATAATAAAGGATCTGGAACGCGAATATGGAGAAGAAGTACCACTGGAGGAGGTACTTGATCTCGCGGAGGAGGAGGGAATGGAGCGGGAGAAAGCAGAAGAGATAATAGAAGTGATGAAACGGGATGGTATCCTGTTCTCTCCCTCAAGTGGTATTATTAAGTTTGTACGTTAGCGGGCACGAACTTCGTACCGTAATAGATTATCCCCCTTTCCCCTTCTTCTCCCAATCTCCTGAATACTGCCCGGACACGCATCCCGGTATGTATCTCTTCAGGCTTGCATATCACTTCAGAAAGCAGCTGTGCACCCTCATCAAGTCTAATTATCGCTAAGGTGTATGGTATCTGTCGATTGAGATTCCGTGGGGCCTGGTGTACAGTCGTGTAAGTAACCACCTCTCCTGTACCTTTAAAGTTATAGGGTACAATCTCGCCTCTTCGCCTGCATTTCGGGCATATAGCCCGAGGCGGGAAGAAGTAACTGCCACAGTTCAAGCACCGCGTACCCTCCAGGTTATAACGCGCTGCCTGCTCTCGCCAGAATTTTGCCGTTGATGCCATCTTTCTTTGCTAATATTATAATATATGTTTTCTTCTTTATTATTTATATTTGTTCTGGTGAAAAAGTGAAATATATCAGGATAATTGGCGACATGTACATGACATGTACAGGGGCTATCATTTTATTTTTTTAACCGCGCCTTATCAGGTTCACGTCGAGGAGAAGATGATAGGCAATGCGATGGAGCTGAGGATGAATGCGAGTGAGATCGACGCGGGAAGGGAATAAAAAGAGTTTTGCTACATGGGCGCCCTGCATGTGCTCTTTAAGAAACTGGCAAAAGCAGTAATAAAGAAATGGCTGTTTTGAGATGGAAAAAACAAGACCACACGAGCCGAAAATCAGCTGGACATTGAAAAACTCCACAAAGTTCGGCAATAGAATAGCAATGCATATGTTACCGGCTCTCTGGGTCGACGGGGGTGCATCAGGATAAACAGCAGAGAGGGTTACGAATGTACTTACGCGATAATAGTAGTCGGTGAGACGAGAGATAACAAAAAAATCCAATAAAAGCAGTGATAAGCGAGATAAGCAATTATTCACGTTTTGCATTATCACCGGAAGAACTTTCAGCTTCTTTTTCGGGCAGTTGGGATGAAAGTAAAAATTATTCTGAGAGGGTAGTTCGAGAATGGAAGTATAGCAGTCTGGGGTACACTCCAAGGCATTCGCATTCACGGTAAGTGAAAAAGCACTGATAATTGGCATTATCTCCACGGTTGCAGTGATATTCGTGTGCATAGCGATACTCAGTATGGTTATACCACCAGGTACGCCGCCAAAAGGGAATGAAACAAAAAAAGAAGTAAATTATGGCAAATTTACCTCACTACTTGAGGATTTCAATAACCTGGCTGAGATTAAATACGGAAGACGGCATTGACCTGAAAGAGCAGAAAACGAAAGAGGAGCTTTTATTTTTGCCGGGAAACAATGACCCAGAAATCGGGAAGGCTTTTGAGATTATGCAAGAATATGGACACGCTTCAAATTTCACTAATAGACAATTATGAGTCCCCAACGCACAATACGCAGTTGGAAATACTTTTATGGTTGGTGGAGGAGCAAGAAATAAAGAATTATGACAGGATAGCTCTTGCAATAGCACTTGATTACGGTGCAGTTCTGGCAATAAGCGAAGAAATGGGAAAGATGCATATCATTACTATAGGGGTATGTGCAATTAGGGTATCTTAAAAACCGGAATTAGAATTACTCCCGGAATCACTGTAAAAATGCCGGCATCTCACCACCAATTCCTCAATGTGTATCATGCTATTAAAAGCACTGCAAAGTTTGTAATCCGCATCGCCTATGTGTATCATAACCTTTGCTAATCTTCTTGCACCTAACCTTGCTTTTCGCTGGAGCACTATATCGTGTATCGCTTCTACAATCTCCCTGCCACTCATCTTCTCGTCCCTCATCAACCTCTTTAACTCCGCTCTCAGTTCCCGATAGCGACCCGCAAGTGCCATATCTATCAAATCCGCCACCCTATTGCTCCTCTTTCGCAACTCCTGCGCCACTACCACAATCTCTTCACTATCAATCCTATTAGAGTTAGAAATAGCCGATGCTGCCTCCATTATATCTATGGCGGTACCAGCATCACCACCTGCATACCGCTTCAGCATCTCCAAGCCCTGGTCTGTAAGTTCTAACTCCTCCTGCGAGGCGATTCGCAACAACAATCTATCCAATGCTCCAGTCTTAATTAGAGGTTGGAAGAGGAGGTTTAAACACCTTGACCTTATAGCAGGTATTATAGCAGAAGGTTTCGTGGTGATGAATATGAATCTACTTGTGCGGCTACTTCGTTCCATTATTCTCCGGAGCGCTTGCTGAGCATCCACAGGCAGCAAGTCCGCATTGTTGAACGCCATCAGCTTGAATGCTGCATTTATAGGTGCTAACACTGCATAGCTCCTTATCATATCTTTAAAGATGTCCAGCGCTGATTTATGCTCATCATAATAGAATCTGAACCTCTTATCAGCACGCAGCCATTTCTTACGTTGTTCAACAAAATCGCGACACTCCACAATGAACAGGTTCTCATCATGCGAGCCATAGAGTTCCTGAGCTAAGGCTAATACAGAGGAGGTCTTGCCCACACCTCTTGAGCCCCATAGCAGCAGATTTGGTACCTGTTTACGCTCAGTAAAGCTCTTTAGTCTATCTATCACGTCATCCTGACCCTCTATCTCCGCCAGGCTTCCGGGTCTGTATTTCTCACGCCACATCATCACTATCATCTTTATTATCCTTTAGCCTTAACTCTACACTCTTAAGCCTCAAATCCTGACTGCCTACGTCAAGATAGAGTACGAGCGCTTTTGGTGCAAATAGAAGCTCACCCACACCACTGAACAATCTTAGCATCTCAACGAGCTGAAGAGCGCGTGCAATCATATTCAAAAGAGGCGATCTGGTCTGCGTTTGCGAGTCCGGGAATTCTATTGCATCAAATGATATGCCATCTGGTAATATCGTGGTTATCACGGGGTATGTGATGAATGGTATACCGAGTTCAGATGCCGCTCCTGCAACTTCTCGCTGCTCTCCGTAGCCATAGCCACCGATCACCACATCAGTGCCCTTCAATAGCTGTTTGAGCTCTCTCAGCTCCAGTCCTGCA
Source organism: Methanophagales archaeon (assembly GCA_021159465.1). Classification (NCBI taxonomy): domain Archaea; kingdom Methanobacteriati; phylum Methanobacteriota; class Methanomicrobia; order Candidatus Methanophagales; species Candidatus Methanophagales archaeon. Next base: position 13,994 of record JAGGRR010000218.1, on the reverse strand, counting down.
GGTATCTCACACACGTCCTTCAATTTGTAACTCCTCAATAGTTCTGTAATCTCGCCGCCACCCATTACACACGCTTTCACCAGCTTCAAATCCACCTGTACCATAGTTATGTATTAACTTGTTTTAAATAGCCATGGCGATATAAGAATTCTATGTCCGGTAATTCCTTCGGGCGGTTATTCCGTGTGATGACATGGGGCGAGTCGCATGGTGAAGCCTTAGGAGTTGTTGTTGACGGCTGCCCTGCTGGTATTGAACTCTCGGCTGCGGATATACAGCACGAGCTGGACAGGAGAAGACCGGGCATGAGCGAGATAGCGAGTGAGAGGCGCGAGGCAGATGAAGTGCTGATATTGTCAGGTGTATTTGAGGGTAAAACACTTGGGACTCCTATATCCATGCTTGTATGGAATAAGGATGTTGATTCCACGCCTTACGATGAGATAAAGCACATTGCGAGACCTGGTCAGGCGGATTACTCCTATCAGATGAAGTATGGGCTGCGGGATTATCGAGGTGGTGGGCGCGCATCCGGTAGAGAGACTCTCGCACGTGTAGCTGCAGGTGCAATTGCAAAGAAGGTGCTGGCATACCACAATATAGGGGTTGTGGGACATGTGGTTGAGATAGGTGGTATAAGGGCAAGGGCAAGATCAGAGGGAGTGGACCTGAAAGAGATAAAGAGGATTGCAGATATGAATGCAGTAAGGTGTGCGGATCCAGAAGCTGCAGTGCAGATGCAAGAACTGATAAAAAGGGCAAAACGCGAAGGAGATAGTGTTGGAGGTATTGTGGAGGTGATTGCAACCGGCGTTCCGCCTGGACTGGGCGAACCGGTCTTCGACAAACTTGATGCAGAACTGGCAAAGGCGCTCATGAGTATCGGTGCGGTGAAGGGTGTTGAGATAGGCATTGGATTCGGAGCAGCGAGGATGCGAGGCAGTGAGATGAATGATGAATTTTATATAGAAGACGGGAAGATAAGAACAAGGACGAACAATGCAGGTGGTATCTTAGGTGGTATCTCAACTGGTGAGCCTGTGATATGCAGAATGGCAGTGAAACCCACCCCGTCTATTGCAAAGCCGCAGCGGAGTGTGGACATGGAGCAAATGGAGGAGGTGGAACTGAGGATAAGAGGTAGGCATGACCCCTGTATATGCCCCAGGATAGTACCGGTAGCAGAAGCGATGGTTGCTCTTGTACTCATGGATTACATGATGATCATGCGTGGCGGGAGATTAGAGATTATGAGACAGAGATGAGAGCATTTGAGCATTTGCACTTGCAGTTATGCTTTTATCCCTTTCTATCCGGAGCTTTGGAATATGTAAAGGAGGCGGGATTCACACTTGATGACCTCATCAGTTCAGTATCAGCGAGGATACGAGCTAAAGAGCGAGTAATAGAAGCTATAAGAACCGGACAAATCCACAGACCTGTTATAGCCGATGATGTGCAGGCGCAGACGGAGTTACTATCATATCCCTTTGCTCGTATCCTCGTATCATGCATTCATGATTCCTATCTCATTCGCAGGTATGCGTTAGCAGAAGCAAAAGGGGCATACAGGCGTTTATTGGAAGATTTGCGCTCTGGTGATAGTATCATCCATGAGTTGTCTGAGGATCTGGGCATACATGCCGAGTTCTCCTCCAATTTTGTTCTGGTACCTTTCACTGACTATCTCCGACTCACTGTTAATCTCAGGGACAAGAGATGGAAACTTGTGAATCGAAGTCTGGTGCGTGGTAAAGTGAGCCTCGGGATGAGCGAATTTGTACGAATTATCCAGGAAGCGATGTATGAACGGATAGTAAAAGACCTGCCGCTGGATGTCCCTGATGATATCTGTGCTTCGCTGAGTGAACATATCGAGCACATAAGGAAAGAACTTGGAATCAAGCGTAAGAATCTGGAAGAGCTCCATACTCCTCTGCGGGGCGATCCAAACTCCTACCCGCCATGCATAATAAACATCCTGAGCAATTTGAAGGCGGGTGTAAATGTGCCACACAGTGCGAGATTCGCCGTTACTGCTTTCCTGTTGAATGCCGGACTGTCTGTGGATGATGTGATAGAACAATACAGGAATTCACCTGACTTCGACGAAGCCCGGACGAGGTATCAGGTGGAGCATATCGCGGGTGCTAAGAGTGGTACTCGCTATACCGCCCCCTCATGTGCTACGATGCGTACCTATGGCAACTGCGTGGGCAAGGATGAGCTCTGTGAGAAGATTGCACATCCCTTGAGTTATTACAGGTTAAAACTGAAGTTGAAGCATAAGCAGAAGCAGAAGCAAGGGCAGGGAGGTTTATAAATTATAATCTTAAACTTACAATCTCAGCGGACCCGCATCCTCAAAACCTTCCCTCTTACCCATACCCGCATCTCGTGTCAACTCATGCGGCTTGAATAAGAGCTTTATCACATTCCGTGCATGCTCCCTCGCTCTTCGCTCTGCAAGCCATGCCAGCTCCTTATCATCTCCCGCTTCATCCTCGTACACAAAGACCTCAATTATATGCGTGGAGGTGAGAAGTTGTGCGGCAATGATACCAAGAGAAGCTTCATGCGCACATTGCTTATCTATATCCGCAGGTCCAGGCATTGCAAATGCCATCACGATATCACAATCCTTCTCCTCTATCAGCTTCTTTGCCGCTACTGGCAGGTCTTTCATGCCCGGCACCGTGTACCGCTCTATACGAACAGATGCGGCTTTCTTAAGCTCTTCTATCGCTACAGCAGCCATATCATAGCGTGCAAACGTTGTATCCGCAATACCAACTTTCTTCGTCACCCTGCTTCTCCTCTCTCCTCTCCCCTCTACTCTCTACATTAACCACACTATACATTACACTACACCTTGAAATGAAAAAATAGTAAAGCTTATATCTCTGCTCCTCCTCAGAGGGTAGATGGAGGAGGAATGGTAGAGATAGACCTGAATAGGGTAGAGGAGATAATAGACAGATACGAGGGGGAGGAGGGCGTTCTGATCCAGATGCTTCTTGATTTGCAGAGCGAATTCAACTGGATACCAAGGGGGGTGATTGCGCGAATAAGCGAGCGGCTGCATATTCCAAAGAGCCAGATATACCGGATAGCGAGCTTTTATAAGGCGATGAGTCTTAGTCCTGTTGGACGACATGTAATACAGGTATGTCTGGGTACTGCATGTCAGGTACGTGGTGCACCCAGGATTATGGACCGCGTAAAGGAGAGTCTGGGTATAGAGGAGGGAGAGACTACGCAAGATATGCGGTTCACCCTTAGACGTGTGAACTGCCTTGGGTGCTGCGCTATGGGACCAGTAGTGGTGGTAGATGGAGATTATCACGGCAAGGTAACGCCGTCGGAAGTGGAGGACCTCTTACAGAGCTACAAGTAGCAGGAGAAAATGTCTCGAGTTAAGAGTAAGGAGGATTTGTTGGCGTTACAGAGTGCAATATTAGCGAAGCGTGATCCTGATAAGCCGCTCATCACCCTCTGTTCCGGTACTGCGTGTTGCGCTACCGGTAGCGATGCTGTCGCCAATGCAATAAAAGCGGAGTTGGAGAAACAGGGCTTATCTGATACCGTGAGTTTCAGAAGGACTGGCTGTCATGGATTCTGTGAGAGAGGACCGATAGTAACCATCTATCCCTATGATATATGCTATCTCAATGTCTCACCAGAGGATGTACCAGAGATAATCAGTAAGAGCATAAAAGGGCACGAAATCGTCGAACGCCTACTCTATACAGACCCCAATACTGGTGAGCGAATAGTGCGCGAATCAGATATCCCATTTTATAAGTATCAAACACGGCTTGTATTCGGCGATAACCCCGTAATTGAGCCCACAAATATCGAGGATTATATCTCCATTGGCGGTTATCAGGCACTGGCTAAGGTGCTGGAGGAGATGACACCAGAGGAAGTACTGGAGGAAGTGAAGAAGTCGAATTTACGTGGACGCGGTGGTGGCGGTTTCCCAACAGGACGGAAATGGGAATCAACGAGGAATGCACCCGGTGAACCAAAATATGTGATAGTGAATTGCGATGAGGGTGACCCGGGTGCTTACATGGACCGGTCACTCATGGAAGGGAACCCACACAGGGTACTTGAGGGGCTGATCATCGGTGCTTACGCGATAGGTTCGCATCAGGGCTTCGTTTACGTACGGCAGGAGTATCCACTGGCAGTGAAGAACCTGAGTATAGCCCTTGACCAGGCACGGGAATACGGCTTCCTCGGTGATGATATCCTCGGTTCTGGCTTCAAGTTTGATGTCTGTATCCATAGAGGAGCAGGGGCTTTTGTATCCGGTGAGTCCAGTGCCCTGATGAACGCCATAGAAGGTAAGGTGGGCGAGCCGAGACCGAAGTATATTCACACCTCAGAGAGTGGCATCTGGGAGAAGCCAAGTAATTTAAACAATGTAGAGACATGGGCGAATGTACCATTGATAATAGAGCGAGGAGCTGACTGGTTCAACTCTATTGGTACCGAACACAGTAAAGGTACGAAGATCTTCTCGCTCGTGGGTGCGGTTAATAACACAGGTCTGGTGGAAGTGCCGATGGGTACAACACTGCGTGATATAATATACAAGATAGGCGGTGGCATTCGCGGTGGTAAGAAGTTCAAAGCGGTTCAGACTGGCGGTCCTTCTGGTGGCGTGATTCCTGAGCAGTACCTCGATGCACCCGTTGACTTCGACGAACTCACTCGATTGGGCTCGATGATGGGTTCCGGCGGTATGATAGTTATGGATGAGGACACATGCATCGTGGACATAGCGCGTTACTTCGTGGATTTCCTCTGTGATGAGTCCTGTGGTAAATGCGTGCCATGCCGTGAGGGTCTGAAACGAATGAGGGATATACTGAATGATATAGTTGCAGGACGGGGTAAAGAAGGAGATATAGAACTGCTGGAGGAGATAGCGCACGTGATGAAGAGCGCATCGCTGTGTGCACTCGGAACGACGGCAGCAAATCCCGTACTGAGCACTATCCGATACTTCAAAGCAGAATACGAAGCGCATATAGAGGAGAAGAGATGTCCTGCACTAGTCTGTAAAGACCTGATCTCGTACTATATACAGCCGGATAAGTGTATAGCATGCATGTTATGCCTGAAGAATTGCCCATCTGGCGCCATACAGGGCGAGAAGCGGAAGATACACGTGATAGATCAGAGGAAATGCATAAAATGTGGTATCTGTTTTGAAGTCTGCCCGCCAAAAGTGAGGGCTGTGACGAAGATATCGGGCAAGCCAGTTCCACCACCGCTGCCGGAATCAGAGCGGGTAATAGAGAGGAGAGCAAAGAAATGAAGATAAGGATAGACGACAAGGAGGTGGATACAGAACCAGGACAGACGATTTTAGAAGTTGCACGCATCAATGGCATTTATATACCCACGCTGTGTTATCATCCCGCATTAAAGCCCTTTGGTGCATGCCGACTATGCTCGGTTGAGATAGAGAAGCATGGACGTAAGAGAGTTGTTACTGCCTGTAATTACCCGGTGGAGGAAGGACTGGAGGTGAGGACGAACTCGCCGGAGATTATAGAGATAAGGAAGATGCTGATTGAACTACTCCTCGCCCGATGCCCGGAAGAGAAGCGGATACAGGAGCTTGCGCATGAATATGGCGTGTCAGAGTCCCGTACACGTTTCACACTGGAGAGTGAGCATTGTATCCTATGTGGGCTGTGTGCGCGAGTATGTGAGGAACTGGTGGGTGTATCGGCGATAAATTTTATAGGTCGCGGTGTTGAGCGTAAGGTGGGGACACCCTATGAAGAGCTCTCGGATGACTGTATCGGCTGTGGCTCTTGCGCACTCGTGTGCCCGACCGAGGCAATTCGCTTGAACAGGTGTATATACCCAACAACACCGGAGGATATAACAGCGATAGAGGAGCGGTACCTGGAAGGTGAGCGGGATGAGTATATAGGTGTCCACTCAGCTTTAGTCGCCGGTAAATCATCGCTTAGAGGTCAGGATGGTGGCATGGTCACCGCTCTACTCACCTCCGGGATTGAGAACGGACTCTTTGATGCTGCACTCATTGTGCGGCGTATCAGTGGCTATAAATCCGAAGCTGTTATCACTGCGGATGTGGAAGAGATAAAAGAGGCAAGTGGTACGAAGTATCTCCGTGTGCCAATGATACCGAAGATAGAAGAGGCTTTACATTTGCATTCCGAGTGGAAGCGTATAGCAGTAGTAGGAACGCCCTGTGAGGTTCGTGCAGTGAGGAAGCTACAGCAGCGGCAACAGCTTGGCAGTGGTAGTGGTAGTGGCAATGTGGAGGTCACTCTTCTGGGGCTGTTCTGTTTCGAGAGTTTCGACTATGAAGGGCTGAAGGATTTCACAAGAACTCGATTCGGTATCGAGCTTGACGAAGCGGCTAAGACGCAGATAAGCCATGGGAGGTTTATTATCACGAGTAACGGACGTGAGTACTCATGCGATGTTGGTGAACTTGCGAGTCACGTCCGTGAAGGTTGCGCATTCTGCACCGATTTCGTATCACGACTGGCGGACATCTCTATTGGCTCGGTTGGCAGCCCGGATGGATATTCAACGGTGATTGTGCGTTCTAAAAAGGGCAAAAAGCTCCTTGAAATGACTGACTATCGTAGTACAGAAGTGGATAAGCATGAGATTGTGCGAGTAGCGAGATTGAAGCAGAGGAATGCCAAGAGGAATTTAGGAAAGATTGTGGATGGACTAAAATGACTATTCAAAGATCCAATGTAACTTGACAAAGTCATATTAATATTAGCTTAGCATCATATTCAGCATAGACATTCATCAATTCACACCCCACAAAATAGCCCCTACTATTTATTGCTTCTTCTCCCACTTATACAGGTCAAGCACCTGAGACAATGTCTTTCCACGTTTTATCTCCTCCCTTATCCGTTCCTCATTCTTCCATACCTCTTTTGCTCGTCTCGCTATCTCATAAGCACGCTCCTTTGGCACCACCACCACACCATTATCATCTCCTATTATCCAATCTCCAGGTCGGACATATTCGCCACCACATTTTATCTCCGCATTCAGCTCACCAAACCCTTTTGGCTCACCCGCATTTGGAGCTACGTATCGTGCGAATACCGGGAATTTTATCCGTCTTATCTCCTCCACATCCCGCACACCACCATCAATGACAATACCTGCAATGCCCTTCTGTTTACAGCTCCATGATGCCAGCTCGCCCCATAGCGCAACCTCCTTCGAGCCCCCATAGACTACGATCACATCCCCAGGTCCTGCGACATCCGTAGCCTCCACCGGCTTTGCCCAATCACCTTCGTAGGTCTGTACCGTGACTGCTTTACCAACGAGCTTTACACCTTCAAATAGAGGTCTTATACCTTGCAATACACCCTTTCGATGCATTGCATCCGATATATTGGGTGTGGATACTTGCATGAACAGTTTAAAGAGCTCGTCATCCATTCTCCCTCCTGTTCCTGTTCCTCTCCTTCGCTCACCTTCTCTGACCCCTGTCATCATGCCCCTTTTTATCACTTTTGTCGATTCTTTCACATTCGCTGACCTCGTTATGTTACCACCCACGATTATTATATCAGCGCCGAGACTCACAGCCTTAGACGCCGTTACTGCATCCATACCACCAGCAGCAGCCAGAGAGATATCCACCGAATTACTAACTTTCTCTAATAAGCTCAGCACGTCTAACCCACGCATCTGCTGGTCTATCCCCACATGGACACAGATATAATCAGCACCCATCTCCGATATCTCCTTCGCACGCTTCACCGGGTCTATTGTGTTCATTATATCCACCATGATAGCAATCCCGTACTTATGCGCCGATTCTATTCCCTCACGGATGGTAGCATCATCGGCAAGCCCGAGAATAGAGACGACCGAAGCGCCTGATTTTGCCGCCATCTCCACCTCTATCGCGCCTGTATCCATCGTCTTCATATCTGCTACTATCGGTACATCCGGAAAAGTCGAGTGCAGTACTCTCACTGCATGCATACCTTCACTCTTTATCAGTGGCGTACCCACCTCCAGCCAGTCGGCACCGCCTTCCAAACTCTCTTTACCTATCTCTATCGCCCTATCCAGCTCAAGCACATCCAATGCCACCTGCAGTATCTTCCCCTCTTCACTTTCACCCTCCCTCTTCTTCACACTCTTACGCACAATCACCATCTCTATTGCTATTTCGCTATTGCGAAATTAGTATTATAAAATTCTGAAAACTGAAAGCTAAAAGCTAAAAGCCAGGAACCTAAAATGGCTCAAATGGCTCAAGCCGTGAGTGATAGTATTGCATAAATAGTGCCTCTGCCCTCCTTAGCGCATCAGGGTACATCTTCCTCAGTTGAGTCAGCATCTCTGTCCTTGTCTCGCTCCGCAGTCCGATACGTAAAATCACCAGTACCTCTTCTCTAACCTCGTCTTCATCACTTCTCCTCTTCGGAAGCTCGATTGTCAGACAGAAATCACGTGTGCTGAATAGTTTCCTCAAAACTGGCGCGATGGAGCCCAGAAGTATATGATTATGAGTAGGGTCATCAAGGTCTACGAACGGTGGTACACCCTCTATCTTCTCACGTTCAGGGTTCGTAAGCCTGGGATATGAAGATTCACCATAAGCATGGAGCTCGAAATAGAAAGAAGGTTTGTACCGCTTTATGAGCCCTGTAAGTATCATGCCCTCCCTGCTCCGGTAATACTCTTTTGATAGGACACCTATGTATCTGCCACTCATGGTGAGCGAAGGGACAATTATTACATCACCATTATTATCATTACTATCTACTTCTACTTCAGATTCTAATTCTGCTTCTGCCTCTGATGCCAGCGTTTCCAAGATAGGAGCAGTGTATAAGCCCTCATTGCCATGCAACCCTCCAACGAAGAGTTTACTCGCACCGCCACTACCACCACTACCGGGAAACCTGTATAACTTCATTCTCGCGCTCGCGCGTGCAACAGCGTCACCAGGAACTTAACGTAATTCCTCAAGTCTTCTATTCTGATATTCTCATCCGCGCCATGCGCATTGCTCTCCATAGAACTGCCAACACCAAATGCACATACCGGCTGCTTAGTCTTCTGGACTGCATAAGCAACATCCAGACCGCCCTGCACACCTGTTATCGGTTTATGACTGCCAAAGGCAGTTGAAGCAGCAACCTGAACCTCCTTCACCCAATCTGTATCTGGACTGGTGTACATAGGTGGAAATCCAGGATGACATTGAAGTTCAAAATCAAGCTCATGCTCCAATTTCAGTCGCTGCAGAACCTCTTCAAGCTCTTTCACCACCTCCGTCTCATTCTCCTCCGGTATATACCGCCGGTCGCCCCGTAATGTGCAACTTGGAGGAATAATATTCTCCTTTACACCACCGGAGATCATTGTGAGGTTAAAGACCGGTTTTATATGCTTCTGCCCTGTTATCTGTGTCATAAAGGGGCTACAGGGGACTTCCGATTCGCGACTCTCCACTCGCTCTTTCAACCGCTCTAACTCGTCAATCACCAGTTTCGCTCTTTCTATCGCATTCACACCCAAAAAGGGTGTGGAGCTATGGCACGATTTACCATTCACTCTTATCTCCCAGTTCATCACTCCGTTCGTTGCTATACAGATGCCTTCGTTATCCCCATCCATACAGAGTAGATAATCGCCTTTCAGTAGCCCTTCATCTGCGAAATAGCATAAACCGGAGTATAAACCTATCTCCTCATCTGTGGTCAATGCCACGCGTATATTATACCTGCTGTGAAGGTCAAGCTCTTCCATTATGCTCAATGCTATTAAAAGAGCGGCGACACTGCCCTTTGAGTCAGCAACACCGCGTCCATATATCCTGTTGCCTTTACGTACCGTGAGGAACGGTGGTGTGCTCCATCCCTCGCCTGCTGGCACGACATCAAGATGCGTATATATATCGAGGGTTTCCTTCGCTCCTGAACTTGAACCCGAACCCGAACCTGAATCCGAATCTGAACTCTTGACTGCAAGAAGATTCGCTCGCTCGCCACTCAGTCCCTCTGTATCATCCTGTATTCTATGCACAACATCCTGTGGTAGCTCTATCCTCTCACATCGAAACCCCATATCATTGAATTTGGGTATGAGCCAATCTATAATTTCTCCGTAATTCTCACCTGGAGGTACGAACGTGGGTATCTTCACCAGCTCACTGAGATACTCTATAAGTTCATTCTCCCGCTCCTCTACCAATTTATCCAGTTCCCGCTCTTCTTCCATGTCTCCCATATTCATACCGTAAATGTTTTATTAGTTTAAGAAGTATGGGTAAGAAAGATGAAGGATAAGTTCACATGCCTGGTTGTTGACTGGGATTATGCATATAACCTCTGCAGGGATGTAAGCGAGCGAATAAAAGCGGCGGGATTCATGCCGGAAGTGATTGTGGGAATAGCGCGGGGTGGCTGGTATTTGGCACGGGTACTGTGCGACTTCTTCATGGTCAAGGACCTGTTCAGCTTGAAGATGGAACACTGGGGTGTTACAGCCACTGTTACGGGTGCTGCGGAGCTTAAATTTGGACTTGATAGCGCAGCGCAGAAGAAATTGAAAGGCAGGAGAGTATTAATCGCCGATGACGTGACCGATACCGGGGACAGTATAAAATTCGCACTTGAATATGTGAGATCGTTTGAGCCCTCAGATGTGAAGACCGCAACCATGCAGCATAAAACTTCCTCGTCTTTTATGCCTGATTTCTATGGCGAGCTCATGACCGAATGGCGCTGGATTATCTATCCGTGGAGCGTGTATGAGGATGTGATGGAACTGGTGGAGAAGCTGATGGAAAAGAGAACCAGTAAAGGTGAAGGTAAAGGTAAAGGTAAAGGTAAAGCGGATCTGGAAGAGATACGGAGTGCAATGAAGGATGGATATGATTTATATATACCTTATCACCTCTTGCGTGAGGTTCTGGCGAATATGGAGTCTCAAGGTAAGCTGAGGAGTGTAGAGCAAGAGGGTAAGGTATTCTGGGTCATGCAATAATTGTTATACTTACTCATACTTACTTATACGCATGTTAGTAACAAGGATATAGGTAAGATTAAAAGTCCTTTGGACAGGTTGTTTGAGAAAGAGAATGGAGGGGGCGCAAAAGGAAGAAAGGAAGAAAAAACGAGGAGATGGGAGTTTCATCTTGAGGGATGTATATACGCAATATTGCGGATATAATACCAAATAGGAGTTATTTACGCAGTAATGCGGATATACCGAAGTTAGGCGAAAGCACAAAGGAGGAGGTATTAGATGAATCCTATTAAAGAAAACGCGGTTAAAATTTTGACGACTTTGATAGAAAGAGAAGTAAAAGAAGCTCAGGGGAAACAAATAGAGCAGATGACAGGCTTAAGTCCAGAAGATATAAATGATGCTGTAGATTATTTGGAAGATTTGGGATCTGTGGAGGTTATTAAATGGTTAGGAACTGCTCCCTATAATTTTGGTGCTATAACGGTTAATTCTCGGGGTAGATACTTATACCACGAAATGAAGAAAAGAACAGACGAAGTGGAAAAAGAGAAAAAATTGCTCCCAGAGAGACCCGTTAATCCTGTAGGTTCTCCCTATGGTTTTACCGATGATGACTGGGAATTCGTATCTTTGAGGAGAGAGGATAGAAGTACATTAAATGTAGTGTTTGGATTACAGTATAAATCAGAATATTACAATACCGATCAGTTGATAAGTAATATTAAGAAATATTTTCAGAAAGCAGTTGAGACGTATAGCGAGAAACCGTCTAAGGAAAAAATTACACTGCAATTTGAAAAATTAACAGCAGGATACGGAGAACATTTATTCAATACCATCGCAAGAAGTATAATAGGTTCTGACATTGCTGTTTTTGAAGTCTCGGACCAAAATCCAAATGTAATGATAGAATTAGGAGTAGCACTAACTTGGGGAGTACGCGTATTACCTCTAAGAGAGAAAAACAGTCCTAAACCACCAACAGATATCTCTGGACAAACTTGGATTGAATATGAAGAATCTGGGGGAAAAATTATAGATGAGGAATTCCATAGAAAGTTAGAAAAGATGATAGAACGAGCTATTTCCAAAAAAGGTAGATAAGTAGTGCCTTCGCCTAACAGTGTGTTTGCGGTTCGCTTACGCTCACCCAAACCCTTACGGACTTTGCATAACCGCGAAACGTTATATGAAATTCCGAACCCCGCCTTTGGAAATAAAAATATTAAAGAGATTCAAAGTATATCATTTATGGAGGTCAAGAAATGAATAATAAAGAAGACAAGGACCTAATCGCATACTGTGGTCTTTATTGTTGGGATTGTATTGGATACAGGCAAAAGGCGGCAGATTTGGCAAGGGATCTCAGAAAAGAATTAAGAGAAGACAAAATTTGACAAGACAGCGGAATACCCGGCTACAATGCCGTTCTTTGCCGTATATAAGAACTACAGTGTGTGCTATGAAGTGCTGGGCGCATTAGTAAAAATGCGATGCAAGAACGCTTGCAGAGGTGGTGGAGGTCCGCCTTTCTGCAAGATAAGGAAATGTTGCTAGAAGAGAGGATTTGAGGGGTGCTGGGAGTGCGATGAATTTGAAACATGCGAGAAACTGGACTTTTTAAAGCCGAATCACGGGGATGCCCATATAAGAAATCTAAGGAAAATTAAGAAAAAAGGAGTGGATGAATTCCTTAAAGGAAAAAAAGAGTGGTATAGTAAGCCAAAATGAAAATATTAGACGGGGTTCGGTACTCTATGGTTGCTTTGCAACCTTACCCTTCGGGTCATATAACAGCGGATAAAAGGCTTCGCTGTGCTTCGCCCAAATTGCCTTCGGCAACTTCTTTTATCCGCAGAACGTTAGATGCCATGCTAATGTGATGGTAATTGGAATATTGATTAAAGAAAAAGAAAGAGAGGAATCAAGATATAATGAGAAACGTTGTTTTAAATAAAGATGTGAATAATAATTTCAAGAAGTATTTTATATACACCATACTTTTGTTCACCATATTTGTTTTAATATACATAATTTCAATTGTCCATACACTAAGTAAACAGGATTCTGGGTTTACATATAGAGCTTGGACATGGACAGAATATTATATATTTTGTCTTGCTTTAATAGTAATTTATAAGAAATTTAAGTGGTTGAGTTTAAGATATATTGCGCTTGGAATATTGTTATCGGGTGTAAGTTATTTTAGTTTTATTCAACAAACAGACATATTCACAGTAGTAACTAACTCTATCGTGACATTTGTTGCATTTCTTGGAGGTAGTTTATTATCGGGTGGAAGTAATAGAAACAAGTCATTACTCATATTACAGAAGCACAAATCATTATTTAAGTCATTTTTAATAGGTCTTATAGTTGCATTACCTTTTGCATTAATAAATTACATCTATTTTAGACTGACTTTAGGTGAGGCTGAATGGACAAACATATTTAGTGCAGGTTTTTTAGCTTTAGCACCAGGAATCTCTGAAGAGATTATATTTAGGTTTTTTACTATGAATTTCATATTTTATTTATTGGAAGGGAAGGTTGAGAGGAAATACTCAGTTATAATTAGTTTTTTCTTTGGTATAGTTCCACACAGTTTAATTCACTTTCCAGAATTATGGATACATAATATACCAGGTGCTCTATTTATGCTAATATCTACCAGTTTTTTATTTGGATTGCCGATGGCATTTTTACAATATAAACGAAATTTAGAGACTGCTATTACATTTCATTGGTTTATTGATTTTATAAGATTCTTTGGAGGCTATTGATAATATGGACTCCGCACATCATCTAATAAAAGGTTTTGCTACGCTTCGCCCAAATTGCCTTCGGCAACTTCTTTTATCCGCAGAACGTTAAGTGAAATGCCCGATGCACCAAGATTAGGAATAGAGGGTGAAAATAATGGGATTGGTGGAATTCCTAAACGAAAATAGTGGAGCTTTTGC
>JAGGRR010000217.1 GCA_021159465.1 Methanophagales archaeon | reverse complement strand
CTTCAAAGCACATTGCGAGTATCACGACCTTCAGCATCGTTATAGCTTCACTTTTGATAGATTGGAGAGTGATATGATGATCTTTTGTGAATGGTTGGTGGAGGGGGTTAATCTAATATATTAGCGGGATATAAGTTTTGGCTGTGGCATTTGGGCGAGCGAAGCGAGGAGTTCATGGAACCTTACCTCTAGCGATCTTTTTAATTAATATTCCAAGAACTTTTTGATCGTATCAACTGTTGACCTTGAAGCTTCATATTTCACCTTATCACCTATTTTCATCTTGTTGAAGTCTTCCTTGCTTACAAAGTATGCTAAGGCTTCTCCTTTATCGATACCATTGATTGGATCTCTGGAATCTAATCTTATGGAGACAAGGTATTTGATATCAGAATACTCGCTCTTCATTTCATCTTCCAACGATTTACTAATAAAAGCGTTGTTATCTTTTTTGGAAAAGAATTCTTCGTAACTCTTATCTTTTAGTAAAATCCATGATCTGTTGTCAATCATCCTATTAACCAAGATAGTATATGATGTATCTCCCTTTAGCCCCGTTATCACTTTATGGTCGACAGTGCCTTCGACAATAATAGGGGATGAGGCAGATTTATAAACTAACGAACATGCTATGACTACTACGAGAATCAGAATACTGAAATGTAATCTCTTATTTTTCATCATGATTTATCACTCCTTTCCTTTTTATGCGAAGTTTCACCTCTCATTTTGTCACAAGTTTTAGTGTTTTACTTATGTTTATCTTCTCGTATCCATATTTCTCGTCCCATCCCTGAGGACCAAGGTCATCACAGCCTTTGATTATAATTTCTCTTATTTCATCCGGGGTTAGGTTCGGATTTTCGCTCATTATAAGAGCTACCAATCCCACAACCTGAGGGGCAGCTAGTGATGTTCCACATCCTTTAGCTCCTTTTCTTCATACCACCATTCATTATGCTCATTTACACCACCAACTGCTATAACTTCATCGAAAATTGCATTTGCTGTATTCTTCAGAATTATCTCT
>JAGGRR010000216.1 GCA_021159465.1 Methanophagales archaeon | reverse complement strand
GTTGGTGGAGGGGATTGATGTTATTCTAAGTTCTAAGCCCTGAGGTCCGGTATATCGGGATTGAGCCATTTACTTATCTCGTGGCGGTCTGTCGGTGGCTCACCCCGCTTCATCTTATTCACATACTTCTGCAACGCATTTGCCATTCTCGTGGCTGCGAAACTGAGTAACCAGCTCTTTATCCCTTTATTATCCCTGTACATTCTTAACAGTCGTGGCACCACCCTCAGGTCATGGTCTATACATTCACCCATCAGTTGCCAGTGCTCACGCGTCATCTTCCCGATGTTGAACGATTCTTCAGTGTCCAGTGCAGAACCACGCATTGATACAAAGTTCATCGGCACCACAAGCGAGAGTGTAGAGGTCTTTTTCAAGTCCTCTACCAGTTCTATGCTCTTGATGACATCATCTGTGGTCTCATCCGGGAGTCCATTTATCAATGTTGCTGCACAAATCCAGTTGTTATCATCAAGGATACCAAATGCCTGGAGCACAATCTCCCGCCATCGCTCCGGTGGTGATGGTAGCACTTTACCTCGCATGTGTTTTGCTATCAGTCTCGCACTGCCTGTCTCTATCCCCGTTTGAGCGCCCAGCCAATTCATATCCTCCACTTTTGAATAGCACATCTCTGCTACTGCTTCAACAAGACGGGGATTATGATATGCCGTGGCAAGAGCTATATGACTTGTTCCTATATCCTTTATCCCATCCACCGATGCCACACGCCTGAAGAGCTCCAGCACACGTTCTTCGTTTGGTGGTATCCCCTTAGCACCATACCTGAGCACATCCTCGGAGTGGAGGCAGATAGAACGCTGACCCGCTTTTATATTCGTCTCCACATCCCGCACTATGTGCGCTACGGACTGGTATCGTAACCGTTGCATGTTCGGGGTGCAGAATGCACAGCCCCTGCCACAACCCCTGCCTATCTCCACCAATCCATGAATAGTAGCACCGAGGATATTGGGAATCTCATCCGGAGCAGGCTCTTTACCTTTTATTATCCTCGGCAGTTTTTCGCCTTCCAGTATCGCTTTGAACATCTCAGGCACGCTAATTTCTCCCTCTCCAAGATGCACATAATCTATGTTCAGTCTGTCCATGATCTCTTCATCCGCCAATTGCCATGCCGCTTTACCTCCTATCACAACTATCTTCTCTCTCATCACAGGGTTACGTAACAACTCAAAGAACTTCACCCGGTTGTATGGGGGTCCTGTATCTAACATGTCAACGAACTCAGAGGTCGGGGGATTGATACCCAGAAAATCATGTCCGCCAATGCCTATAATCTCTGTTCTGTCACCTGCAACGCGCTTCAAATCCCGCGGGTGAACCACTGCAACTTCATCAGCACCAAATACATTCGCCAGTGATGCTTCCATGATCCTCAGCCCGAAATCTGCATACAAAGCTCGCCCATTCTTTCGTGGTACCGGCGGTGCCCATACACTGAAATAGAACCAATCAGGTAGAATACCGCGCGGCATGCAGGTGGAGAAGCCTACAAATATCCCCCATCGGTACTTGCTCATCATCGTCTCATCAGCAGTGAGTATAATCTTAGGGCTCTTAGGGCTCATACCAAAACGTCTCATTTTATCTCCATCACCCATCCCATTTATGCTTATCCGCAGCCTCTACACGCTTCAGATAGGCAATTGCATTCTCTACCTTCTCACTGAGTTGCTCAAGCTCTTTTATCCCCTCTAAGTCACTACCAAGCTGGCTGAGATAGCTCTTCACCTTCCCCAGCTCCGCCTTTATCAATGCCACAAAGTTCACATTCGCCACATAGAAGTTCTTCCTTAAACTCCTCACTCGCTCCACCAGACCCATTTGTATGAGTGTATTGAGATAATTGATGGTGGAAGAATAAGCATAGTTGGTTCTTTTTCCTATCTCCTCCGCGGACAATGGCTTATGAGAAACGACAAGAACTGCATATATCATACTACAACCCTCTCCCAAGCCCCAGTTTACCATCATCGCCTTCACACGCCTCACTGCTCGCTCAAGCGACGGTATATCAATCTCGGGCTGTTCCTGTTCTTTCCCATCTATCATATCTATCATATATTCCATATAATAATGTCTTCCTTTAAAAACCACATGCATGAAAAAACCATTACTTTTATATATATCACTCACTCTCTCTTTTGTAATAAAGTAGGAATAGGAGGTAAAGAGA
This sequence comes from Methanophagales archaeon, assembly GCA_021159465.1. Lineage (NCBI taxonomy): Archaea > Methanobacteriati > Methanobacteriota > Methanomicrobia > Candidatus Methanophagales > Candidatus Methanophagales archaeon. Next base: position 6,279 of record JAGGRR010000216.1, on the reverse strand, counting down.
AGAGATGAGGATGAAATACACCTTTGCTTTTACATTGCTCATTCTCGCTGCAGTAGCGGGAATTGCATCAGCGCAGAATGCGGAAGCTGGAGCGGGAAGTGCTGGTACTATCACTGATGCCAGCTGGATAGCAATAGCGGCAGGTCTGTCAATGGCTGGTGCTGCTATTGGTTCTGGTATTGCAATATCTGCTACGGGAACTGCGGCAACCGGGGCAACAGCGGAGAAGCCGGAGGTATTTGGTCGAGTGCTGATATTTGTCGCACTTGCGGAAGCAGTAGCTATATACGGGCTCCTGATCGCATTCATGCTCTGGACGAAGATACGAGTATGAAAGTGAGGCAGAGAGTGAATACAAATATAAATACAGGGGAACTGTATAAGAATAAGAAGCTAAGGGAGAATATGCTTTTACGAGCGCTCCCTTATGCTTTGCTTATTTCCGGACTCACTATTATGGGCTTATTCTTCGGTTTCACACTCGCCAGGTCACAGGGCTATAGTGAACCGTTATGCTTTTTACTCACACTCTCTCTGTCGCTTTTAGGATTCTTCTTCGCTTTGCTCATCTCTTACCTCTCCGCTATACGTGTAAATCCTCCCTCTTAGTGTGAATGGGCGGGATGTTTATTTAGGTTATTACATCTTTATAGGTGATAGAAATGGTCGAGGGGCTACCAGAGCGTGGTAAGATATGGTATAATGGCAGGTTTATGGACTGGAAAGATGCGAAGGTGCATGTGCTCGCACACGGTCTCCATTACGGGACAGGAGTCTTCGAGGGTATAAGATGTTACGCAACAGATAAGGGCTCGTTCATTTTCAGGTTGGATGACCATATTGCACGGTTGTATCGCTCTGCGGAACTGTATAAGATGACAATCCCCTACACGAAGGAAGAACTGAAGGATGCAATAAAAGATACCATTAGAATAAACGAACTGGATGCATGCTATATAAGACCTATCGCATTCTATGGCTTACACCACCTGGGTGTGAATCCGGAAGGCTGCCCTGTTGACTGTGCAATCGCTGTATGGCGCTGGGGCACTTATCTTGGTGCGGATGCACTGGAGAAGGGTATAAGATGCACTTTCTCTTCATGGCGCAGAATAGACCCCAATACGTTACCGGTGACGGCGAAGGCGACTGGGCATTATCTGAATTCATTGCTCGCTGTGCTAGATGCGAAGGAGCGCGGGTTCGACGAGGCGATAATGCTTGATAACCACGGCTATGTGGCAGAGGGACCGGGAGAGAACATATTCGCAGTCAAAGACGGCTTGCTTTATACACCTGCAATTGAATCTTCCATCCTGCCCGGTATTACCCGCGCTTCCGTGATTGAACTTGCCCGCGATATGGGCTATGAGGTGTTGGAAAAGCGAGTGGAGAAGGAGGAACTACTGAATGCTGACGAAGCTTTCTTCACCGGTACAGCAGCAGAGGTATCGGCGATAAGGGAGATAGATGGTGTGAAGATAGGAGAAGGCAAGAGGGGAAAGATAACAGAGGAGATACAGCGTAAGTTCTTTGATGTGGTGAATGCCAGGGAGGAGCGGTATATGTGCTGGCTCGAGCCTGTGTAGGAAGAAATGAGCTCATCTCACCACTTCCGCATGTACCTCTGAGCCCTTATTGGCATGGAGATGGACTCCGATCTCATCCAGATATAAAGCCGAATAAGAACCCAGACCGTGAATTAGCAACTCCGTCAGGTCCTCCACTTCATCTATATCAACACTCATAAAGAAGGAATCGTGAATCGCATAAGTTAGATTACTCCTCCTTGCTCTGTTCAGATGCTCAATGCAACTGATTCCATAATAAGATACGGAGAAGAGAAAAGGTCTACGAAGGAAGAGTGCATTTGTACCTCCTTTCCTGCCCGGCGCTACCACCACATCCTCAGTCCGCTCTATCATCTTATTTATGCTCTCTGGTGTTACCAGCGGGATATCAGCCATCAAAATCAATACCGGCTGCTCCTGCTGTGCTATCGCCGCGTTCAACGCAGCGTTCAGCCCCCTGCTATCACTCCTTACTTTTGTTACGGTCTTCTCCAGTTCCGCCATTAACTCGCCTGTACTTCCTGTCGTTAATATCTCTACCTCGTCTACTGCAGATCTCGATAATGCCACCAGTACATCATTTAGCATTCTCAATGCAAGTTCCTCTCGTTCTATTCTGGTTAATAATCTGCTCAATCTCGACTTCGCTCCTTCCTTCTTGAACGGAACAATCGCCTTCAATTTCCCCACTCGTTAGTTGGTTAGTTACTATTGCTGTGCCTTTAACTTTAACTCCTTCACCAGCCATTCAAACTTATCTCGCACTATCCTCGCCGCCTCTACCACAATATCATTCACAGGTAAAGAACCATCGCTCTCGACGGTGAAGAGAAAAGACTTAGACTTCTGCTGCTCGTTGGGCTGTGACAGTTCCTTGAAGGTGCAGATAGTTACAGGCTGCCACTTCGCATGCTCTTTACCCCTACCCAGTCTTGCAATAGCTTCAAAAGATACCCTCTGTCTCGCTACTGTCCTTATACCGCTAATCTCGCGCTCTTTTGAGACCAACTTCACAATTGGAATGTTTCCAAATGCAGGTTCTACGCCAGGGTCAGAGGAGATGAGCTCCTTGGAATATACCATTGTATATCCTGCCCGCTCTGGACTCTCTGCTTTCAAAGTCAGTGTTACCCTATCTTCTTCACTGTAATCACCGATATTACTCACCTTCAGAGGTATCAAACCCAGTCGGAGCGCTAATTGCTCATCGTACAGTAAAGAGTTATTCTCGTATATCTTCACCTCGTCAATGGCAAGCTTCGGCACTTCCGCAAGCATCGCACGTCTCAGTGAGTTCAGAAAACGAACCTTCACACCTGATACTACGAACCTCACTTCGTTATCCCCGCGATACTCTATCTTTACTTCCATAACCGTATATCAACCTTATACCCTTCTCCCACGCTTGCCTCCCGGGCGCTTTGTACCATCATGCGGCACAGGTGTAACGTCCTCTATCCTCCCTATCCTCAGCCCCGCACGAGCGAAAGCCCTTATCGCTGCCTGCGCACCTGGGGCAGGGGTTCGTGATTTGCGCCCTGAAGCTGCCTTTACCTTCACGTGTAGTCCTATAATACCCCGCTCCTTCAGTTTGTCCGCGAGTTGCGACGCCATCAGCATCGCGGTATACGGGGAGCTCTCATCACGGTCCGCCTTCGCTATCATGCCACCAGAAGCCCTTGCTATCGTCTCCGCGCCTGTCATATCCGTGATTGTAATGATAGTGTTATTAAAGGATGAGAAGATATGCGCAATCACCCATTTCTCGTCCGATGTCATTACTTATCAGCCTCCTCTTCCTTTTCCTTACTCGCTCCTTTTGTGGCGATGGCGGTTATAGAAGCAGGTGCATGCTCATAGTAGCTTATCCCTCGCTCCTCATCCACTCGCACTATATACGAAGGGATGGTAACTTTCTGGTTATTAACAGCGATATGCCCATGAACAATGAGCTGTCTGGCTTGTTTAAGAGAATTAGCCATGCCTTTTTTATACACCAGAGTCTGTAAGCGCCTTTCCAGTAAATGCTCCACATCCAGTGCCAGAACATCCTCCAGCTTTGCTGCTCCATCTACTATACCACGCCGCTTCAAACTCTCCAGAATCTCCTCCTGTTTCTTCATTGTGTGCTTTGAGGGTTTCATGCCCGCTATCTCAGCCAGGATGTTCCTTATCTCCCTCCGATAGTTCTTTATAAGACTGGCTGCCTTCCATATCTCTCGCTTGTTCTTCAGTCCATATCGGTCAGCTAACTCCTTCTCCTCTTTTATCCGCTGTAAGACCCATGGTCTCCTCGGGCGTTCATACTTCTTCTTGCTGCGCTTTGGATGTCCCATTTACTTCCCTCCACCTCCGCCTCCAGTACGCGCCAGTGTCTTCTTCCTGACCACTCCTACCACTATTCCTTTACGTCCTGTAGATTTTGTACGTTGACCCCGCACTTTCAAACCCCTCTCATGTCTTATACCGCGATAAGACCTTATTTTACGCAATAGATTCAGGTCATCTCTGAACTTCAGTATCAGGTCTGAGCCCATGAGATGTTTATCCTCTCCACTAATCAAATCCCTGCGCCGGTTCAGCATCCACATGGGTAGTCGTTTATCAGCACTGCTTATTGCCACCTTTAATCTCTCTATCTCTTCATCAGAGAGTTCTCCCATCCTTTTATCCGCATTTATACCCGCGGATGTAACAATTGCACGTGCGACCCTGCGTCCTATCCCTTTTATACCACACAGTGAGTAAGGCACTCGTATCTTACCATCAAGGTCTGTATCCAGAATCCTGACTATATGCTTGAACTCCTCTCCTTCTTGCTCTCCCTTTTCCTTCTCCATCGCTATTCCTTCTTCACCTTCACTCATCTCTCAGAACCAACCTTTTATAAGATTTAGTATGCCCTCTTTAAGTTTATTTTGTATAGCATAGAGGAAGGGGTATAGGTATACGCCGAGGAAGGGATTCGAACCCTTGAGTTCCTTTCGGAACACAGGCTATCCGTTCGGATAACTTAACTCCAGGCCTGCGCCTTACCACTCAGCCACCTCGGCTCGGTTCTTCCATACCCTCATATATGTCCCGGGCTTCATGAACACTTTATCTGTATTCACACATATTCCCTCTTCTGCTCTGAGCATCTCCTCTGAACACATAAGTGCCCTGCCTGCACACACCGCTTCTCCCTTATATGTATACATAACTACGGGATTCCCTATATTTATTCCCTCTTCTATACGCGAGATCCCTGGAGCCGCGAGATCCGCTCCATGGCATAGCGCATCAACTGCAGTGTCCTTCACGATGATGCAATGTAGAGAATATAGATGCCCGAGTGCATATTCCATGGGTATAATGAGTTCACGAAGAGGTGCCTCTTCTCCCGTTTCGTAAAAGACGTATGCATCTTTCAGGTCTTGCAGCTTCGTTAGCGCAGCTTCATCAAAGGGTAGCGATTTGGTCCTCCTCAATTGCGCCATGTGCGCACCCACACCTAATGCCTGTCCTATATGATGACAGAGCATCCTTATGTATGTACCGGCTTCACAGCCCACCTTCATCAATACCTCCCTTCCTTCCACCTCTTTTATCTCTATGTAATGCACGGTCCTCACTCTTATTCTTCTCTTGACCGCGGATTTTAATGGTGGTCGCTGGTAAATCTTACCCTCAAACTCTCCCACCACCTCTCTCAGTTTATCCTCTTCCACCTCTCCGTGCAACTTCATCAAACACACATATTCCTTATCAGAGACGAAGACACTGGCTAACTTAGTTGCTATACCGAGCAGAATGGGCAGTACACCTGTGACCTTAGGGTCCAGTGTTCCTGTATGAGCCGCTTTATTCACCTTTAATATACCCTTCACCCATGATACGACCTCATGCGCGGTGGGACCCGCGGGCTTGTCTATCACAACCACGCCCTTCTCGATGTACTCCCGCATTGGACGCCCTTCCGGCTGACAGCCGAAATGAGGGTCTGTGGACGCAGGAGCTTTCTCCAATTTGCACCTCTCTATCGGGTTCGGGCTATCTATCCCCTTCATCTCCACTAACTATAATAAAAACAGTCTGTTATATTTGATGAATAGCGAAGAAAGGCGTTATGAATATTGTAATTATCCAAACAGGATGATAATATACAGTATCCCTTACTTCATCCTCAATATCACTGATATGCTCACCACACGTTTTGCACTTGCCGCATCAAACTCCCCTCATCCTATCTCCCGCCCACGGTGCGAGAGTATCCAGCTTAAGGATTTACTGTCAATACTTACTGCTAAACTGCTCCACTCGCTCCTTCACCCTCTTTTGTATATTTTCAAACGCTTCAAGTCCTGTTCATATCGCTCCAGGTCTTTGATATCACGCACATGTGCTATCTTCTCACTTATCCGCTCCACATCTCTCTTCACAAACGTGTACCATACCAGGGCTTTCCCTTATCCACCAGAAGCTGCTCTATAAATCCGCACATTCTTCATAAAGCTTTTTTCGCTTCTGAACGAAATCCATGGCTCTCATGCCCCATGCGATTGTGATTGTTATATGTTATATATGTGAGAGAAAAATAAGGATTAAGGGTGTAAAGAAGGGGATGGCAGAAGAAGAGAAAGAGAATGAGAAAGAGAATGAGAAAGAGATAATGCTGGGTTTTGTTGTATCTGAATTCCATAGGGATATCACGTATCAGATGGAGATA